>JAGONM010000050.1 GCA_017993055.1 Armatimonadota bacterium | reverse complement strand
CCGCACCTTCTTGAACGGGATGTAGAAGCTTCCCGCGGCGAAGCCGCCGATAGCGTGAAGAAACACGCCGACAAAAGGATTAGCCGGCACTGCGGGTTACCTCCCTTGCCTTAGCTACCGCATTCTCCCACTGCCGACCTTTCGCGGGCAACATCAAGGAGTCGGCGATCATTCGAAGTGCAGTAGCTGACACAGGTAAAAATACCAGTTTTTTGGCGGACCAGGCTGAAAAGGCTTGACTATATGCCAATCCGGGCGTAGACTTGAAACTGGTAATGGTGCGGGTATCACACGTGTAACCCCCGGCTCCTCTACTCACGAAAGATGCCCGTCGGCGCAGACGTATGCGGTGTTCCGAAGCATTCCGCGCCAGCCAACTGCGGGCACATATACTCCAGCAGCCCAAGCTGTCCGCACAAGAAGCAGATTTTGCGTATCCAGATGCACCAGGTTGTCAGGGGTCTCTGCGCTCACTGATGAGCCTGCCGGCTAAGGACAGCGACAGACTGCATCGCCACAAGGGATAAGAGCCCACCCCACGATCTTCCTGGGTCAAGTCAAACAAGCCTGCCGCGCAAGGAGGATATCGTCATGTTCAGGGGCTCATGGATATTCTGTCTGGTCGCGCTCTTGTTCTTCGCGTCCGCTGCGCTCGCACACGGGGCGGCGATGGTCGTCTACATTGACGAGTCCGGTGGGCTGAAGGGCGTCATGCACCCTGACGCGTACGACCCGGAATCGGCGATTGCCGCGCTCGCCAATCCCATCCCAGATCCCGCGACCGGAGCGGTGCTGAGTTCCGCTGTGCCTTCCGGCACGCGACTGCTGGGGCTGAGCGTAGACGGCGAAACCACGATCGTCAACTTCTCCAGCGAGATCATCGCGGCGCTCGACGAAGTCAAGCTGATCAACATACACAAGCAGGTCAGCCTCACGCTCTACCAGTTTGGGATGAGCCGGAACATCAAGCTGCAGGCCGACGGAAAGGGACTCTCCGACTACCTGCCGCCTTCCCCGATCGTTTATCCTCAGCCGAAGGCAGCTCAGACACCGGAGGGAAGGGAGATCGTCGGCTCGCTGGCCGGCCACAGCATCACGCTCTCGCCCGGACACGGACGGCGGTGGAATGGGAGCGCGTGGAACACTCAGCGGCCCGTGTACTGCTCTCCCTTGAGCCAGGAGGACTACCATAACCTCGAGAACAGCCTGTATCTCAAGAGATTCCTTGAGAACGACGGCATGACCGTGAACATGGTGCGCTGCGTGGACAAGAACTACGGCAACCACTATACCGGCGCGGCGTGGTGGCAGATGGCAGCATATCTATGGCTTCAGAACGTGGGCTATCCGTGCACGGTGTACTCAGGCTACTCCGGTGATTGCACCACCGGATCGGGCGCCGACGAGTCAAGCGACGACGTACGCTCGCGCCCGCTGGCATCGGACTACGACAACACCGACATATATATTTCCCTGCACACGAACGGGTTCCAGGGTGACTGCTACGGGGGATGCCCCACCGGCACCGACACATACTATGACTGCGGCACGGAGCACGCCGCGTGGTGCACGGTGAGCACAAACCTGGCGAACGCGGTCCACGACTCCCTGATCAACACCATCAGGACAGGCGTGCCGGTCAGCGACTGGGCCGATCGGGGCAAACACAACTCCGACGGCGCGTACGGTGAGATTCGAGTACCCGACCGCGCCGCGATCCTGATCGAACTCGCTTTTCACGACACCTGCGACAGAGACGCCCTGTACCTCGGCGACAACTTCTTCCGTTCGGCCTCGATGTGGGGCATATACAACGGAGTCTGCTCATACTTCGGCACGACCCCGACATGGGGATTCTACTCATGCGAGTACGTGAGCGACACCATCCCGGCCACGATGGAGGCGGGACACCAGTATGAAGTCAGCGTTACCTACCGGAACAAGGGCGTCCTCTGGATGGAGGCTAAGCAGTTCCGGCTGGGCGCGGTGGGCGACTACGACCCGTTGACTACCAGCAACCGGCAGTACATAACGGGCGAGGTGGACACGGACGGCACTTGCACATTCACTTTCACTCTGACGGCCCCGAACTCGGGCGGAACATACGTCACCGACTGGCAGATGGTGCGCGAAGGGGTCACATGGTTCGGCCCGATCACCAGCAAGACGGTGGAGGTCTCCGGCGCGCCGGATACCGAGCCGCCGACCGTGCCGGGCGATCCGACGGTCGAGTCCATCAGCATGAGCGAGATCTACCTGGACTGGTCGCCCTCGACGGACAATGTCGGGGTGACGGGCTACAAGATCTACAGAAACGGCTCGTTCGCATACACAACGAGCGCCACCGAATACACTGACACCGGCCTGAGCAGCAACACGATGTACACGTACACCGTAACGGCCGTTGACGGGGTCGCGAACGAATCGGCACACAGCGAACCCGCCGCCGCGATCACGCACGTTGTGGTGTGGCAGGACGGCTTCCCCGATCTAGGCAACTGGCCTGCCGACACGGTGGCCGACGGCACCATTCGGGGAGGCGTGTACTACGCGAGCGGCCACGGTTTGTACACCGGGGCGGGCAGCGCCCAGATGAGCATGGGAAGCAGCGACCTGAACGGATGCTGGAACTACCGACCGTTCGCCGAGCCGTTCACGACGGGCGCATTCAACTGCTGGATTTACGACCAGGCCTCGGGAGTCTGCCGACAGGGAGTCCATGTGCGAGGAATGAATGGGACCGCTACGGCGTTCGCCGCGTTCCTGGGCGCGTACCCCGACGCCCCTGGTAGCACCACGAAGTTCTCCGGCGCGGTATACGACGGCAGTACGTGGTCATGGGCAGCCCAGATTGCACCGCGCACGGTCAACTGGCGCGACCTGCGGATACTCGTAGGGGCGAGCCAGATCGGCTTCTACGTTGACGGCTTGAAGAAGGGATCGCTGCCTCGCCCCACGAGCGCGGACGCGTTCGGAATCACTCGCGTAAACATCGGCTACGACAGGAACGTGAAGTGGGCGGCATGGTACGACGACGCACAGTTCACCGCGCCGCCTCCAGTGCCACCAGTCGCTGCCGCCGCGACGGCCCTGAGCACAGCGAGCATCCGGTGGAACTTCGCCGACAAGTCTAACAACGAGTCGAGTTTCTCGCTGCAGGATAGCGGCCACGCGGTCAAGGCGACGGCACAGAAGAACGCTTCCTATGCCGACGAGATGGGGCTTCTCCCCAACACGCAGTACACAAGACACATTCACGCGCGGAACGGCACGCTGGAAGGACCTGCTTCGAATGAGGCATCCGCGTACACGCTCTCGGTCGCGCCGACCGGCGTGAACGTCACCTGCGACCGACCGGCCTCGACATGGCTCGCAACGGACGATTTCACTTTCACCGCGGTCGGCGGGTTCGGCGCGGGAACCGTTCAGTATTACAAGTACGCATGGGACCAGAGCGCGTCGCACGCGTGGACCGGCACGGAAGCAGTATGGAGTTCCGGCGACCTGCCCCTGACCGCAACATCCCCCGGCGAGTGGTTCCTGCACGTTAAGGGCTTCAACGGGGATGACGCCGAGAACGGGGTTCTGACTCTCGGGCCCTACCGACATGCTCCGGCCGCTTCGTCGGTCGCAGCAGCGAAGGCTCTGGCGGACGAGACGCCTGTTTCGATCGGAGGCGCCGTCGTGACCGCAAACTTCGGCTCGGCGATCTACATCGAGGACGCCGACGGTACGTCGGGCATTCGAGTAGAGAGCGCCGGACCGGCGGTCGGAACATCGGCGGGCGTGTCCGGGATCATCCGCAGCGTTGACGGTGAGAGGAGAATCGAGGATGCAGTCGTAACCGCCGGGGCCGCCGAACCGATTCCGCCGATCAGGCTCTTCGGCAACAAGGGGATCGGAGGGGGAAGCCTGAATGCACATACTCCCGGAGTCGAGGGCGGTATCGGGGTGAATAACATCGGGCTTCTGGCGGCGACCGGCGGAATCGTGACACACTCCGGCTCCGGATTCATCTACATTGACGACGGCGCGGGGCTGTCGGACGGCTCGGGCTACACGGGGTTGAGGGTTGACATTTCGCATCTCGCCAACCCTCCCGAGATCGGCAAGTTCGTTCTGCTGAGAGGCATCGTCTCGACGCAGATCATCGGAGGCAAGACCGCTCCGAGATTCGCGCCGCGGTCCGATGCCGACGCCACGATCTACGGCTTGCCTTAGGTCTCGGCCGCAGTACGGCTCTCACCCAGGCGCCTCGGCGCATGGGTTGACATAGACATCCAGCGAGAAACGTGGGTGCCCGCACTCGACAGGTGCGGGAATGCGCTCTTCTGATCTCAGGGGAGCACCGGGCACCGTTGACCGCAGTGCCCTTGCGGGAAACCGTCCGGTACAGATCAACCGGCAAGTGAGGGCCAGGGAGTTCTCCCTGATACCAAAGGAAAAGGAGAGAAAGGTATGAGCATCAGACATGTCATTTCGTGTCTCGTACTCGCGATGGCGGCATTCCTGATCGTCGCAACGTCCATGCCGGCCTCGGCGAATGTCTATGCCTCCGGGTTCTCCCAGACAGGAGTCAACTCGTTCACCTACAAGCTGAACGAGAACGCCGACGCAGGCGTGACGGTCCAGGTCTGGGAGGTCGGCGGAGGCATGGTACACTCCGAGAACCTGGGCGCGCAGACGAAGGGGGTGCAGAGCTGGTCGTGGGACGGCACAGGCGCCCAGGCCGGCAAGACGTACAAGGCCAAGGTAGTCGCTTCCGCCAACGGTTACATGGGCTGGACGAAGATCAGCACAGATGCGACATCCACGTCGTTCTATGTGCCGGTCGGCGTATCCGTGTGGAAGGACCAGTCGAACCCGATGTTCGGGAACATCGCGATTTCCGAGGCGCAGGGCGGCAAAACCGCCTTTGGTCGAACCACGCAGGACGGCATATACCTGCTGGACTCGCTAAACAACGACCTCGGACACAAGACCGGCGGCGTAAGCTGGAATCCGGCAAACAACGCCGGGCCGTTCAAGAGCACCATCGGCCCCGACAACCACCTCTATGCGGTGGACTTCGCGAACGACCTGGTCTACGAGTTCAACGACGATCTTTCGTCCGCGCACGCGATAATGGCCCCAAGCAACAGAACCGCCAACCAGTGGGTGGAATCGCTCTACGTCGAGGGCACAGGCGAGAATCGAAACATCTACCTGGTGAACAGCAACTACAACGACACCGCAAGGAAGGGGCTGATCAAGTACCACATCGGCTCCGCAGCGATGCTTGCTGACGGGGATACCGGCCAGCAGTACATCGGGCCGGGCTATTTCACGTTCTACCCGAGGGACGTGGCGCGGGACAGCAACGGCGACTGGTACATGAACCAGTACCGAAACGTCGCATCCGAGGCTGCGGCCATAAGCAAGTTCCAGGACGGAGCGCCGCCTATCAACACCGCGCTGTGGGAGACGCCCAAGGCCGCGCCGTACAACGGGGCCTACGGCATTGACATCTACGAGCCGTTTGGATGGGTCGCGTACGGCAACTACTACGACGGATGGGTGCACGTCTTCGACATGGCGACGGGCACCTACCTGACCGGCTTCGACGCGGGCAACCGCCTGCGCGAAGTGGCGTTCGACGCCGCCGGCAACATTATCACGGTTGACAACTCGACGGAGTGGATGAGGGTGTGGGCGCCCGGCATGGGCGGCAACTCCTTCACTTCGGAGTCGTGGTTCCAGATAGCCGCGGTTCCGGAGCCGTCATCGCTGTCGGCCCTGCTGATGGGCCTGCCGGTCATCCTTCTGCGGCGCAGAAGGAGATAGTCGGAAGGCAGGTACAGCCAAGTCGAAGGGGGCGATGTCCAAAGGCATCGCCCCCTGCTTTCGTTACACAGGCCCGCTCCGGGTCATCACCTCACCCGCGTGATGACCCGGTCCTCCGTCCAGTTATCGCGGTACCAGGTGCTTGCCTCGAATACGTCGTCCAACTCCCCCATGCGCCTCTTAAGTATGCCTCGGAAGCGCTGCATGATCAGCCGGCTCTCGGCGGCATCAGCGAGGTTGCGGAGTTGGTACGGGTCATTCCGGTTGTCAAACAGCAGTTCCTTGCGGTCCCTGCGGTAGACGGCGTAGGTGTATCGCTTGCTCCTCAGCGCGCGCCATTCGTAGCCGTCTTCCCAACTCGCGCAAGCCCCGGTGTTCTGCATGAACGCGGCCTCCAGCTCGGGGCCGCGCTTGCCGAAGGCGCAGTGGCTCAGATCCGTGCCTTCCACCTTGTCGGGAATCGGCAGGCCGATCATCGAGAGAAGCGTCGGCATGATATCCGGCGTATTCAGGCAGGCGTCGCTTATGAGTCCGGGGGGTGTCTTCCCGGGAAGGCGAACGAGGAACGGGACTCGGACGGCCTCCTCGTAGAAGATGTTCTTCGCCAGCCGACCCTGGGCGCCGAGCATGTCGCCGTGATCGGAGGTGAAGACTACGATCGTGTTGTGCCGAATACCGGCAGTCTCAACAGCCTTCATGAGCCTGCCGAAGTTCCAGTCCAAGTTGGCCGTCATCGCATAGTAGACGCGCATCCAGTCAAGCAGGGCGGACCTTTCGGCCGGGCTCTTGAAGATTCCCCAGTTGTCGGAATAGGGATCGTTCTCCGGTTTGTAGTTCGGCGGATAGTCGAAACCCACCCCCACCGGGTCATCGGCAAACATCGAGAGATACTCCGGAGGCACGTTGTTCCTACCCCACGGGCTGTGCGGTGTGCCGAACGAGAGGAACAGGGCGAACGGCTTGTCTTCACGGGCATGGTGCTCGATCCGCTCGATGGCCAGCCGGGTCTGGAAGTCGGGCTCATAGCCCTCAACCGGTATCTGCGCGGGCGAGTCGGTATGATAGTAGCCGCTGTAATACTCGTGGTTGAAGCCGTATGACGCCCAGAAACCGTCAAACCCGAGACGATAGGGGCCGGGCGGTGTAAAGGAGTTCTTCGGATCGCGGTGGTTGCCGAGTTCGTTGGCCCACAGATGCCACTTGCCTATGTAAGAAGTGTCGTAGCCGCTGCGCGTCAGCACGTGGGCGAGGCAATCGTGGTTCGGATTCATGCGCAGTTCGTTGATGACCATGCCGGTCGAGGTGGTGTACTTGCCGGTGAAGAGCGACGCCCGGTACGCCGAGCACACCGGATGGCCGGAGACTGCGTTCCGGAAGCTGACACTCTCCCCAGCGAAGAAGTCGAGACGCGGCGTCCTCGCCCTAGAGTCGCCCGCGAAACCGCACGACTGGTAGCGCAGTTGGTCGGCGAGCACGAAGATCAGGTTTGGCTTCCTCGGCTCAGGCACGGCTTCTCCTCTTCTCGACGCAAGCAGCGAGACCGATGCCGCGCCCAGGGTCTTGATGAAATCGCGTCTTGTGAATCCAAGCCGATTGTCCACGATGCGGCCTCCTGGATGTCTGCGGCTCGTGGAGGAAGAATGTCCGCGCCGCCGGTTTCGCCTGAAGTGCTGATCACCCTATCATTTGCGACCGGAAGCACGAAACATCCTCCACGACAATATCGTGGCGAACAGGATTCGAAGTGAGAGGATGATGAACGAGGCAGGAAGGTGCGTCCGAAATATCTGGCTCCCCTTCCTCCATTCATTCAGGAACTATCTGCGGTCGCGGCCGCCCGATGTACTGGACTCATTGCTAATGTAAGGTGAGCGGGATTTGCCATATCACAGCATGCAGGAATCACGCGTTTGTGACTCGGCGTGCAACCGTGACCCTGCTAAGCGCATAGTCGGCGTCGAACGGTGACCCATTTTGCTGAGCGTGCGGCGGCGGGGCGAGATCGGATGCCGACAATGTGTCGAGATCGCATGCCGGTTGACAACCGATGTCGCTTGCTGCCGCATGAGAATAGCGCATCACTTCGCGGTGACGCCATCGAACTTCATCTGTTCGAAGTTACTCGTCGTTGCACGCGCCGAGAACTTCCATCTGGCCCCTTCTTCAAGATCGAGGGTCTTGTCCCCAGCCGTGCCGACGACACGACCGGACGCATCGAGCAGTCTAAAGGTGATGCTGACCTCGTGGTACTTCCTGCCCGACTTGTTCCTCGCCGTGCCCTCAATGCAGGGCAATCCGGACCGCTCGACCATCGAGAGTCTCCCGATGTTTATCCCCGAATCCGTACGGATGACGTCTCCCCATAGCGACGAGTACCACAGCCACGCAAGCGCAACAAGCAGTATTACCCAGAAGGTCTTCCTAATCAGGGCGGCGGTGGCCCGGGCTTCCCCCATAAGATCCCGCACCGGCCGGGCCGCAGAACGGCTGTCGTCTGGCGGAGCCTGCTCAGCGGATTCTACTCTGCTGGCGGCATCCAGATCCGCATCAGCGAAAACGCAACCGCAGGCGAAACAGTTCGGATCGCCTGGGGTGTTCTCCGCTTGGCAACGCGCGCAGATGACATGTTTCGTGTCATTGGTCATTGCAGGTCACCTCCAGTGTTCGTCTTCGATGGGGGCCGGTGAATACCTGCCCGTTTCTTCGACAGGCGGTCCGCGAACTCGCCGTCACGACTTCATTGCTCCATTCCGCCGCAAAGAGGCGCGCTCATACGGTGCGATGTCAGCCGCACCAACGACCTGCCCCAGGCCGGAACGGGGCAGTATACACGTGTATTTCTCCGGCCCGCCGTGCCCGTCTGCGAAACAAGCGAACTATGCGAAGGAAGCCATCCGCTGCGCGAGATACTTCGCTTTCTTCGCTTGCTTCGCACGCCGAGTGCAACTCAGCCACTTAGATGACCCTGTTCACCTTTGGATCACCAGCTTCTCCGGTAGCTCGGCAGCGTCGCCAGGTCTGCGCGGATGAGGCCAACGCGCCGTCCCGCCAGTAACCGCGGTTACTATTTGCCGTGGCGAGTACGTCTGCTAGAATACCTGCCATATGTCCTTGACTCGACTCGGAGAGACATGTATCATGTATGCATTGGCGAAACACATGATACCTGCAGTACGTTCGAACTGCCGCCACACAGATTCGAACGCGCAGAGGGGGTAGGATGTGAACCCGGAATACGACTCCGTAGTATGTGCCGCACTGCTTCACGATATCGGCAAGTTCCTCCAGAGAGGATACGCCCGAAACGAACCGCACCATAGAATCTCAGGATGGTTCGTGTCTCAGAACAAAGTCTCCTTTCGAGATCCGGATCTCGTCGAACTACTGGCCAGTCACCATCACGAAGGCCAGTATGCGCATGAGACCGACAAGCCGGCAGCCATCAAAGATGAACGCCACCGAATGCTGGCCTATCTCGTCAGCGCAGCGGATACTGAATCCGCCTCGGAGCGCATTGACGAAAAGGCGGAAGAGGGATACCAACCGCTGGTGCCGATGGACTCGGTTTTCTCACAGGTTGACCTGGGCTCAGGAATAGGCGACGTTCGCCGTCACAATCTTTCCGTGCTGTTCAAGGGAGACGTCTTCCCACACCCATCCGAGGCCGATGTCCAGCATAACGTACAGGAGTATCAGCAGCACTTCGACCGCTTCCTCACGGAGTTCCGGGACTTGTTCCCGGAGCCCTATGATCGAATGAACGACACCCTGACCTATCTGTTGCAGAAGTACCTGTGGTGCGTGCCAAGTGACACGACGAAGGTTGCCAGGGACATCAGTCTCGCCGATCACATGAAGGTCTCCGCCGCGCTGGCAGCATGCTTCTACAAGTGGCACGAGGCGAACGGATGGACTGAGTCCTCGGTCAGGAACCGCAGTCTGGCGAAAACATACCTCTTGTGCGGAGACATTTCGGGCATTCAGAACTTCATATACGGCATCGCCAGCGTAGGCACCGGCGGGGTCGCCAAGCGTCTGCGAGGCCGATCATTCCGCATCTCAATGCTGACGGACGCGGTCGCCATCCGCATACTCCATGCGTTGGACCTTCCCCTCGCCTGCAGGATCATGTCGGCCGGCGGGCAGTTCTACCTCCTGATTCCGAACACCGAGGCTGATCGGAACGCGGCCAGCCAGGCGGTTCGAGATATCTCCGACTGGCTGCTGAAGAGCTTCAACGGGGAGATCGCGCTCTCCGTAGGCGGCTGCGAAATCGCCGGGGACGACCTGTCACAGAGCAAGTTCGATCAAGTTCTGTCAACTGCCCGCGTCGAGCTGGCCCAGGGCAAGCAGCGCAAGTTCTCCGATGCGCTGGGCACGGACCGCGTCGTCCTGCCGCTTGACTACAGCGGCCGTCGCGCCTGTTCGGTCTGCGAGAGGCGTCCCGCGGACTTTTCGGAGGAAGAAGAGGTTGCCGAGTGCGAGGAATGCCGTGCCGACCGTGATCTCGGTCGGAAGCTGGTCTCAGAGGATGCCTGGCTGGTAATCTCCGATCGGAAAGACGGGGCGTCGGAGCCTCTATTCGAGAATCCGACATGGTTTGCGGGCATCGCAACGGATTCACGCCGCGTCGCCTCGATGTCTCCGATCGCGGCCTTCAACCTCAGGGGATCGGGGCTTCTGCCTGGTGTGCCGTGCGGCTACCAGCTTCACGCGGGTTACGTGCCGCGGAAGGACGGTGAGGATGCGCACGAGATCAAGAGCTTCGAGGATCTGGCGGATGCCAGCACGGGCGTGAAGTTGCTCGGAGTGCTCCGGGCCGACGTGGACCACTTGGGACTGGTCTTCACTCTCGGCATGGAGAAGCACGCGTCGCTGAGCCGCATAGCCACCATGAGTTCGATGCTTCACTACTTCTTTACGTACGAACTTCAGGGAATCATCGAGAAGGAGTTCCCGGACACTTACACCGCGTACGCTGGCGGGGACGACCTGATGCTGATCGGACCCTGGGACAAGACAATCGAGCTGTCGAAACGGATATCGGACGAGTTCCGCAGGTTTACGGCGGAGAACCCGAACATCACGATCTCGGCGGGCATCGGCACCTACAAGCCGAAGAGTCCGATCGCGACGACATCGCGTCTGACCGGCGAGTTGCTCGAGCGTTCTAAATCCGCCGGCAGAGACCGTCTGACGATCTTCGACACAACCTTCGAGTGGCCAAGGTTCGATGAGGTCAGAGAGTGGAAACAGTCGCTTATCGAAAGCCTGCAGAGTCCGGACGATTCCGTGTCGTCCGGATTCGTGTACAGATTGCTGGCCTATCGAGAGCAGGCGGTGGATTTCTATCGACATGGGGCTGCGAAGAGCGTGATGTACCGTCCGCACCTTGCGTATGACTTGGCGCGCAACTTCCGAGACAAGAACGGGAATCCCAAGATAGATGCTGATCTGCTGGAAGGGTTGACCGATCTGATCGGCGCAGACGAGAATCAGTGGTCTCTCCTGAAGGCGGCAATCACATGGTGCGCATATTCCATCAGGAAAGGAAGGGTTGACTGAGTGGCAAGAGTGTTTAATGAAGTGGACAACCCGGCGGAGTTGGTGATCAAAGACGCCGAGGAGTTGGCCCAGTTGGTGGCAGACAAGGACCAGGGCACCAGGAGCCAGATGCGCAGATTCTACCAAGAGTTCGTAAAGCTCAGGCAGGGTGTCCCTGCCGGAGACGAGGTTGCGTACAAGCGAAATGAAGTGGCCCTCAAGATGCTTGTCGCCAAAGCGGCGTACGCGACGGGCCGGAAGAACTCCAAGGTCTCCGCGAAGTTCAAAGACTGGCTTCAGAAGAACGTGAGGGCGATCACCTGCGCGCAGGACGTTCACACGTTCGGCGACTACTATGAAGCTTTCATCGGTTTCTTCTATGCGCAGACTCCCGACGGGCAGCAGTCCCGTCCGGGCGGTCAACCGCAGGGCGGTCGTCGCTATTCGCAGGGGGGAGGTAGAAGGTGAGACTGATCAGGTACAAGAACGTGACCGGTAAGATAGTGCTGCACACCGGGTTGCACATCGGCGGATCACAGGAAACGACTCAGATTGGTGGAGTGGATAACCCCGTCATACGGCAACCGATCGATAACATGCCGTTCATACCTGGCTCGAGTCTGAAGGGTAAGATGCGCTCGCTTCTCGAGCTGTTGTTGGACAAGGTGGAGGTCGGTGACAGGACGGACGGCAAGGCGCACAGGTACCGCAAGGGAGCATGCGATAGTGAGCCCTGCCCCATATGCTACATATTCGGAGCCTCCGCGGACAACGGCGCGCCGATCGGGCCGGCCCGACTTGTGGTTCGTGACTGCATGATAGACAGGGACCATGCGGACGTGAAGAAGCTCCTGGAGAATTCCTTCGGGCTGCCTCTGTCTGAGGACAAGGCCGAAGTCGGCATCAACCGCATCACCAGCGCATCCGAGGGCAGCCTTCGGAAGACCGAGCGTGTGCCCGCCGGCGCCGTGTTCAACCTGGACATCACGTACCGCGTCTTCGACGACGGGGATGGCGGTAAGAAGGACGAGGAGTTGTTCGAGTACGTGCGCAAGGGCCTTGCGCTCGTCGAGAAGGACACGCTCGGCGGAAGCGGAAGCCGGGGCTACGGCAAGGTGCGTTTCGAAGACTTGAAGGTTGACGGCGTCGAAACGTCGCTACCAGAGGTATGACACTATGCGCCAACTGCGCGTAAGCTTTGGGCTCAAGTCGTCCGTCGGCACTCCGTTTCAGGCCGACACCATATTCGGCCACGTCTGCTGGGCGATCCGCTACATGTTCGGCGAGGAGCGGCTGTCATCCCTGCTCGAGGGGTATTCTGAAGGCACCCCTCTCCTCGTGTCGGATGGGTTTCCCGTGCTGGACGCCGACGGCCAGCGGGTCCATTACCTGCCCAGGCCGATGACTCCCGCCCGCAGGGGAGGCGTCAAGGCGCTGTCGGAATCTCTCGGTATCCGCCAGGACGACCGCGGCGAGCAGCGGCGGTTCGCCAGCGCCCGGAAGGCCCTCGACAAGAAACCCTGGGTGCAGGCTGATCTGATACTCCAAAGGCTCCAGTCGCTCGACATGCAGGGCATACTTGCCGACTGCTTCGCCCTCCGCGTATGCCCCATCTCGATGGCCGAACGCAGTCAGGGACAGTGCTCGTGCACGGACTGGCGCGAGTGTCCCGGGCTGGAAACCGGCACGACGGGCAAAGTCAGATGCGGCGCGGCCTACCCCAGATCGGAAATTGTGCTCACGACTCACAACGTGATCAACAGATGGACGCTGGCAAGCGAGGACCTCTTTCAGCAGGAGGACCATTTTGCCACTCACGGCTTCTACTTCCTGGCGCGGCTCGACGAGGCCGTCCTGTCGCTCGATGATTTCCGCTCCTGCATGGAGTACATCGAGCATTCCGGGTACGGGCGGGACAGAAGCACCGGCAAGGGCGCCATCCGCGACCTACTGATAGACGACTGGGCCGCCCCGGAATGCCCCGACCCGACCCACTACATCAGTCTGTCGTCCGCGTTCGTTCCCGCCGCGGATGACATAGACCCGGCGCGGTCCTGGTACTCGATTCACGTAAAGCACGGAAAACTGGGCGACCAATACGCCCTGGCGGGCAACGTCTGGAAGAAGCCGGTGCTGATGCTGACCGCGGGATCGGTCTTTCCCGGTGATCCGAACGTCCCGCACGGACGATTAGTGAGGAACGTTCATTCGGAGTATCCGGATATCGTCCAGTACGGATATGCATTCCCGATGGGGGTGAGGCTCAATGACCAGGCTGAGTGATAGCTACCGCATGAAGATAACCCCGCTTGCCCCCATCCACGTCGGCTCGGGCGAGTCGATGTGCCCCGGCGAGTATTTCGTCCTCGACGACATGATCTGCGCCGTCAATCTCGGCAACATCCCGTCTGAAGAGATGGGAGACCTCACGGGCAAGCTTCTGGGATGGATTGACGAGAATCCCGTCACGTGGGTCAGCAACGTCAATCAATCCGATGCGCTGAAGGCGCTCATCCGCAAGCACACTCTCTTCCGATGCAAGTCCACGAAATCCGTCCTCGACGGTATCAACGCGCGTTGGGGACTGGGCGTAAGCGGATTGGAGATCGCACTTCTGAACCGGACCCTCGCCTCCGCGATCATCCCCGGCAGCTCCATCAAGGGAGCCGTTCGCACGGCCTTGCTCTGGCAGGCCGTGGATGGTCAGATGCACCCTGTTCCGGCGGCCAGCGACGCTTCGACATGGGAGCGTCGGACGATGGCCAACCGCCGCGAGGGCCCGTTTGGCGGCATCGCGGACGATCCGCTGCGCAACCTTAAGATCAGTGATGCGGTCACGGGAAGCATCGGCACCTGGGTCCTCCAACCGTCGCATGTGGGGATGTCCGATGAAGCCAAGGCCCAGGAACTGCAGGACTATCGGGAGTGCTTTCCAGCAGGCAACAGGGAGAACCCCTACGCGATCCGGGGGACTCTCGCGATCGAGACCGGCATGCTGAAACGAAGGGGCATGGAGGGACTGATCTCACGAGACGCGATCCTGGATGCCTGTGCGGACTTCTACGGGGAGGTGCTGGAGCAGGAAATCCTATTCTGGCAAAAGAACACCGACACCCGCAGTCAGGAGTGCGCAAAATGGTATGAGGCGGCCAGGGAATACGCCGAGAAGCATGATGAAGGCGCGCTTATCAGGCTCGGGTGGGGTTGTGGGATGAATACTGTAGGACTTAATCTGGCCAAGCCGTACGGCAAGCACCCGCCCAAGGGCAAGAACCCGAACTTCTACTACGATGCTAAGACTCGTGTTCTGATCGGCAGGCGTCCCCCCGGGTGGGCGCTCTTCACCCTGGAGCCCGACTGATGCTCGCCGCGCTCGATCTGCGCCTCTACCCGAAGCAGGACTGCGAGCTTCCCCACCCGTGCGCGCACCTCGTCCACGGCGCGATGCTCCGGCTCATCCGCCACGACGACGAGGAGATGTCGCACGCCCTGCACGACAGCGCGCAGGTGAAGCCGTTCGCCATATCCACCATGTGGCCGCGCACCAGGGCCCGCGGCGAGCAGATGACCATTCCGAAGTACACCGAATGCCGGATCAGGGTCTGCACCGCCGCGCGCCCCGTCTTCGACGCCGTCTCCAGGCCGATATTCGAGATCCTCGCCCGCAGCGGCTCCATAGAGCTTCAAGGCACGCCGTTCCATCTCATGGACGCGCGGATGGAGCCGCCGTTCGGAGGCGCCGCGAGCTTCGAATCGCTGCTGGTGGACAAGGGCACGGAGTCCGTCCTGCGTTTCATGTCTCCCACCACTTTCCGCCGCCAGGGGCTGAACGTCCCCCTGCCCGACCCCGGCCTCGTCTTCGGGAGCCTCTGGCAGAAGTGGCAGGCATTCTCCGATGCGCCGGTGGAGCAGGCCGTCTTCGACGAGATGTCCGCCGCGACCGCCCTGTGCCGCGCGCGCATAGTCACCAGGGGATGGAAGTACCCCCGTTTCATGCTCATCGGGTTCGCCGGCACCGTCCTGTACCAGTTGGTGAAGCCCGTCTCCGCCGACGCGAGGATGCTCTTCGGTGCGCTCTCCGGCCTCTCGTTCTACACCGGGGTCGGCTACCGCACCACGATGGGCATGGGCCAGTGCCGCGTGCTGGAGGAAGAGCCGAACCAGCCCGCCGATCACGAATGAAGGATATCGAGGTAAGAGAATGCCCAACCTGATCGTATCTCCCGTCGGGACGTCCGTCCTGACCCAGCGACCCGCGGATGAGGCGGTGCTGTCTCTGTTGCGCAATACCGCCAACAAGCAGACCGCGGATCTCTCCGAACAGGAGAGATCAGGCCTCGAATCACATATCGAGGCCATTCGTGCGCGTATGGCTAATGCGGATCGAGACACTTGGCGGCGCTCCAGTGCCGAAGTGAACGGCATACTGTCGTACGGGCAACCAAGTCGGTCCGACATGCATGTCCTGCTCGGAACCGATACTTGGCAGGGCGAGCGCGCTGCCGACATTGTCGCCGATTTTCTCAGGCATGCTCTCAATTGCCCTGTGGACATCGTCAGGCCTCGGAGGCTCTCCACCAGATCTAGAGAGGATTTCTCGGCGGGCATGATCGAGTTCGTCAAGTGGTGCGGAGATACCCTGCCTGGTTACCAGGATGGTGGCTACAAGATCGTCTTCAATCTAACCGGCGGGTTCAAGAGCGTTCAGGGATACCTGAACACACTGGGTATGCTCTACGCCGACGAGATCATCTACATCTTCGAACCCCCGTCCGGCGAGTTGATCGTCATCCCCCGGTTGCCGGTCAGGCTTGACGAGGAACGCCTGGCCCGCGAATACTCGGTTGCCTTCGAGCTGATGAGTCAGGCCTGCGCTCTGTCGGTCGAATCGGTCTGCACGTCCGGAATCCCCGAGTCCCTCTTGGAGTTCACGGAGATGGACGGCGCGAGGTGTGTCGGCCTCAACGTCTGGGGCGTGGCGGTCTGGTCGCGGTTGAGGAAGGACGCGCTCCGAGGGACTCTGCTGAACTGGCCCCTATTGCAGTACACGGCGGAGTTCGAGAGAGAATACGCGCACCTGGGTGATAGCAACGCAAAGGCGGCAGTCCAGGAGGCCTTGGCAGCCGCAGCAGCCGTTCTCATGCGGGATGGCGTCAACGGGTTGCGCGGACATGGCGGACTTCAGTACGAAGACTACAACTGGCACCCGGGTCTCGCGCACTTCCGCGTCGACGGTGGTAGACGCATAAGCTGCCAGACCGCAGAGAACGGTCTGCTTCTGAGGCACGTGGGCAGCCATGACTACGTGAACGACAACCCCTAGCACACGATAGACGACCCCATGCCCACACTCTACGTAGACGAATACGGCGCCAGGGTCCGCTTCTCCCAGGGGCTCATCGTCGTCGAGAAGGACGGCGATGAGCTCTCCTCCGTTCGCCTCCAGGAACTCGACTCGGTCGTCATCCAGGAGAACTGCGGGATCACCAGTTCCGCCGTCTGCGCCTTCCTGCGCGGCGGCGTGGACGTCTGCTTCATAACCCGCGGCGGCGAGTACGTCGGCAAGCTCGAGCCCGCCGAGGGCAAAAACGTCCTCCTCCGCAGGGAACAGTACGCCGCCGCTGACGACCCCGCCTTCGCGCTCGGCATCGCCCGCGCCGCCGTCGCCGGCAAGCTCCGGAACATGCGCACCATCCTTATGCGGTATGCGCGCACCGACCGGCCGATGCAGGCCGACGATCCCACCGCCCGCCTGAGGGCCGCCGCGGACTCCACCGCCTCGTGCCCATCCATCGAGGCGCTCCTCGGGATAGAGGGCTCCGGCACCAGGGAGTACTTCGCCGCGTTCCCCGCCATTCTCGAAGGGCAGTGGCGGTTCTCCGGGCGGAACAGGCGCCCTCCCGAAGACCCCGTGAACGCGATGCTCGGTTTCGCCTATGCCCTTCTGGAGAACGAACTGGAGCGCTCCGTCTCCGTGTGCGGGCTCGACCCGTACTGCGGCTTCCTCCACCAGGACCAGTACGGCCGCCAGAGCCTCGTCCTCGACCTGATGGAGGAGTTCCGGCCCGTCATCGCGGATTCCGTCGTACTGAGCTGCTCCAGCCGGGGCATGCTCGACCCGGACGCCCACTTCGAGGAACGGGACGGCGGGGTCTACCTGAACGAGCCCGGGCGCCAGAAGTTTTTCGCCGCATTCTACGGGCGCATGAAGGAGACCGTGACCGCCGCGCCGGGGGAGCCCGCCGCATCGTACCGTGAGGTCTGCGTCCGCCAGGCGCGCAGCATCGCCTCGTGCATCAAGCGGCGGACGCCGGACTATGCCGCGTTCACCGTGAAGTAACGGAGATGGCAGCGCAAGGCGTCACCCTGAACGACTACGCGTCACCCTGAACTCGATTCAGGGTCCACCGCGCGGCATGAAGCAGAGGAGAGGTCCCGTTGTTCGTACTCGTCTCATACGACATCAAGAGCACCAAGCTGCGCACCCGCATCGCCAAGATAATGGAATCGCACGGCGACAGGGTGCAGTTCAGCGTCTTCGAGTGCAACATGGAGCAGCCCGAGATGGACCGCATGATGAAGCGCCTGGGAAAGCAGGAGCTTGACAAAGGCGACAGCGTGCGCGTATACAGGATATGCGCTGACTGCAAGGGCCGGATCACCATTCTGGGCGCGGGCGAGGTCTCCGAGGACCCGGACCTGGTGATAGTCTGATCTTTCCGAGCGACTCCGAAACGCCGAAAAAGGCCTGGTCGCTCGGAAGAAAAAACACGCTCGAAAGGAGGAATGATGCCCCGCCGGGGAGAAACGAGACTTGCTTCTGATGGAGTCGCTCGGAAAGAGCGCGTTTTGAGCGAGAGGTCTGAGCGTGGAGACGGAGATCCATCAGAATGAACCTGATTCCCGCGAGGGAATTGAAACCTTCGATGACACACCTCAATCCGGCGAGAAATGGGACAATCAGAATGAACCTGATTCCCGCGAGGGAATTGAAACGCCTTGTCCGCCGCCGCCGAGCCCATCAGGTAGGTGAATCAGAATGAACCTGATTCCCGCGAGGGAATTGAAACGTCATGGTAGTTTGCCTACACACTCCAGGTGGCACTCCCATCAGAATGAACCTGATTCCCGCGAGGGAATTGAAACGGGCCTTCCCGCAGAAGCTCCGGGGACTCGACGATCCCCTATCAGAATGAACCTGATTCCCGCGAGGGAATTGAAACGCGCAGTCATGCCAATCGCTACACACGCGCCCATCGCTATCATCAGAATGAACCTGATTCCCGCGAGGGAATTGAAACTAGGCCATTCTATCTGAATGGATATCGTGGGTATACTCATCAGAATGAACCTGATTCCCGCGAGGGAATTGAAACTTCCCTGCGATCTTGGCGGCCTCAGCCTGCCGCCTCCATCAGAATGAACCTGATTCCCGCGAGGGAATTGAAACCGCGAATCGCCGCGTAAAATGTTCCAATGCGCAAGATCAGAATGAACCTGATTCCCGCGAGGGAATTGAAACGAAAAGCCCCTGTTCGACATCACCGACACTGCTCCCGATATCAGAATGAACCTGATTCCCGCGAGGGAATTGAAACTATATTCATGCCGACCTTCGCCGGACTACCATTCACCCATCAGAATGAACCTGATTCCCGCGAGGGAATTGAAACGCCGAAGGGCTTCAGCCCGTACTCCGTAAAATGCGCCATCAGAATGAACCTGATTCCCGCGAGGGAATTGAAACCTTCTCGGATAGTGCCTTCTGAATGCCTTCTCTGACCTATCAGAATGAACCTGATTCCCGCGAGGGAATTGAAACCTCCTCTTGAAGCTCGCCTACCATCGGCAGCGGGAGATTCTTAATCAGAATGAACCTGATTCCCGCGAGGGAATTGAGACCTCCACTTGAAGCTCGCCTTCGATCGGCTGGGGGAGCTTCTTAATAAGAATGAACCTGATTCCCGCGAGGGAATTGAAACGTATAGCGCGTCGGCCATTTCGACTGCGTGAGTTCGTCCCGCATCAGAATGAACCTGATTCCCGCGAGGGAATTGAAACGCCGACACGAACTTCGCGGGCGGCGGCAGAGTGTTGTAGCATCAGAATGACCCTGATTCCCGCAAGGGAATTGAAACTCGCGATGTGCCTGCAGACTCAATCAGTTCAGGATTCTCAGAATGACCCTGATTCCCGCAAGGGAATTGAAACACCTGTTCCGTGCTTCCAGTTCTGCCTTTGTCATTCGACTCAGAATGACCCTGATTCCCGCAAGGGAATTGAAACTCGCGATGTGCCTGCAGACTCAATCAGTTCAGGATTCTCAGAATGACCCTGATTCCCGCAAGGGAATTGAA
>JAGONM010000049.1 GCA_017993055.1 Armatimonadota bacterium | reverse complement strand
CCCCAAGGCTCGGTCTGCTCGTCAATAACAGTCTGCAGCTTCTCGTTGACCTTGTCGCGCTCGGAGAGCAGTTCGTCGAGCATGTGCTGGCCGACCGTGCTCCGCAGGGTGGTCTGGGCGATCAGCGCGGTCGCCTTCACGTAGTTCTCGATCTTCAGAAGCGCGTCCTCGGGGTTGACCACCCTGAAGTACACCACCGCGTCCACCGTCACAGGCACGTTGTCGGAAGTCATCATCTCCTGCTTGGGAACATCCATGGTCACCACGCGCAGGTCCACGCTGAACATCTTATCCACGAATGGGATTAGAAACCGGATTCCGGGGAGCAGTATGCGGTTGTACCTTCCCAGTCGCAGCACGACGCCGCGCTCGAACTCCTTGATGATCCGGATCATCGAGGGTATCAGGATGCCGAATACCACGAACAGAGCTGCAACAATGCCTACCAGGTTTTCCATCTGTTAAGTCTCCTTTCTGACGTGCAGATTGAGTCCATCCACCTTCACCACCCGAACGAGTTCGCCCTCGCTTATCGGCTCTCCGTCCGACACCGCATTCCAGAGCGAACCCTCCAGGAAGACCTTGCCTTTCGGGTCTATGTTGGTCCGCGCCTCGACGACGCGGTCCATCAGCGCCTCTCCGCCGGTGACGATCTTCGCCTTCTGCGCCTTTATCGCCGACCCGACGGCGAATACGAAGAACGCGAATGTGAGAACCGCAAGCGTGATCACCAGGCTGACCGAGACACGGAACACCGGCGAGGGCGTTTCAAACAGAATCAAGGCTCCTATCACGAAAGCGATCACCCCTCCCACGGAGAGAATGCCGTGCCCCGCTACCAGCAGGTCGGCTATGAAAAGCGCCGCCG
Organism: Armatimonadota bacterium; assembly: GCA_017993055.1. NCBI lineage: Bacteria > Bacillati > Armatimonadota > Armatimonadota bacterium. The sequence continues at coordinate 21,907 of JAGONM010000049.1, read as the reverse complement.
CGAAGACGATCAGCGCGATCCCGGCGGTGTTGACCGGCAGGATGGCGAACGAGAACAGCGCGAGGATCAGCGCGATCCCTCCGACGATGCCGGGGAAGATCGAGCCGGGGTTGTTCAGCTCGAAGATGATGCCGTAGATGGCGATCGTCATCAGGATCAATACCACATTCGGGTTGCCGATGATCGCCAGGAAGCGCTCCCGGAGGCTCTGGCCGACCTCCTCGGTTCGCGCGCCCTTCGTCTTGAGCGTAACCGCGCCCGAATCGAGCTTGACCTTGCGGCCGTCAACCGCGTCGAGGAGAGCCTTGTCGTCCTCTGCGACGAGGTCAATGACGTTCTTGTTCTTCGCCTCGGTCGCGCTGGAGGAGATGCTCTGCCTGACCGCGGCCTCGGCCCATTGGATGTTTCTGCCGCGCCGCTCGGCGATTGAGCGCGCGTAGGCCGCCGCGTCCTCCTCCATCTTCTTGCTCATCACCTCGTCCTGCTTCGGCTTCTCGCCGCCGGACTCACCTCCGCCTCCGCCGCTTCCCCCGATCGCTACCGGGTGAGCCGCGCCTATAGCCGTTCCGGGGGCCATCGCCGCCACATGGGCCGCAATCGTGATGATCGCGCCCGCGGATGCCGCCCGCGCCCCCTTCGGCGAGACGTAGACGATCACCGGCACTTCCGATGCAAAGATGTCCTTGATGATCGCGCGCATCGAGTCGTCGAGACCGCCCGGGGTGTCCAGGCGGACCAGAAGCGCCTGCGCCTTGGCGTCCTCCGCGATCTCGATCGCGCGGTGGACGTACATCGCCGCCGCCGGGCTGATCGGCCCGTTGATCGTGGTCGTCTTTACGAGCGGCCGGCTTCCCTGAGCGGATACGAAGGCGATCGAGAAGACCAGAAGCGTGACGGCAAGCGCGGCGAGGCATCGGCCCCGATCATCGGGCATCCGGCGCGAACGGCCGGGGGATAAGCCGCATACCCTGCGGCGCAGAGCGTAGATCACGGACGAAGCTTCGGCCTTCTTCATGACTGCACCCTCTGACGGCACGGGGCTGCGCGCCCGAACCAGGGGAATATTAGCCCTTTTGCGGGTGCGTGTCAATCCGAGGCGCCGGGCGAACGGTCTGGCGGATGATCGGTTCACGGGCAGCAGGGGCGGACCCGCCCTGGAGACATGTCGCCCGCCCGCGCGCCGGAGATCATTTGCCGGGCTTTCGGAAGGTGATCACCTGGATCCTCGTGACCTTGTTCTCCTTGTCCGACGTGATGCTCACGCTGGTCTTTACGCCCCCCTTGGGCTCGAGGGTGAACACCGCTATCTTCTCGCTGCCGGCAGTCTGGTTCATGGTGTTCTCGACGTTCCTGAGCTTCGACTCGTAGAATGCGAAGACCTTGTCGAAGTCATCTCTCGTGCTCAGCATGTGGTGCTTCATCGTCTCCGATTGACCCGCCGAGCCTTCGTAACTGCCGGAGACATCCCCGACCGCACCCGGGTACACGGGGACCCCGAGTTCGGCCTCGGTGACTGCCTTCCTTTTGACCTCCACGGTGGTCTTCCCGTCGCCGGTCTCCGCCTCTATCGTGCGGTCGCCGCCCTTTTCGGTCACGGTGGCATGCCCTCCCGGAAGTGCGACCGTGCGCTTGTTGGCGCATCCCGTCGCAAGCAAGGCCGCCGCAAGGGCCGGCAGTATCAGTACTCTCAATGCTCGCATGGTTGACTCCTACCGGGGCCGTTTGGCACAGGTACGCTGAGGGTTGTGCCTGTTTCGCCCACCGAGGCGGATCACCAGAATCTGCCCCAGGTGTGCTTGCGGAGATAGTCGTAGAAGAGCTTGATTCCCGCTATGCCGGCGGACGCCAGAACCGCGAGTCCGATCCTTTCTCGATTCTTCACTACTTCCCTCCCCAAAGCCGACTGTCAACTCACAGTCTAGCACAACACGGGGCTGCCGACAATCCGACATCGGCCCATCCTGTCTTGTCCCCGCCGCTCAGCTTACCGGGACATCGCCGGGTTCGAAGGATTGCCGAGCCGTCGGGTAGAACAGTCGGTTATGCAGGATCAACCAGAGAACCCCGAACTCGATTCATCGGCTCAGTCCCTTCGACTGAAGGCGTGGGAGAGTGCCTGGGATGCCTACTGGGAAGGCGGCGGCTCGTCCACCTATGAGCTTCCGGCCGGCAGCCCGGTCAAGCGAGAGCGCGACTTCCTGATGCGGACCAGAACCCTGGAGCACGAGGCTTCACGGCTGCACACCATCACCGAGGAGTTCATCCGCGGCTTCGAGGCTCTGTACGATCTCGGTCCGGCCGTCACGGTGTTCGGCTCGGCCAGGCTGGGGGAGGACAATCCTTACTACGCGAAGGGGATGGAGATCGGAGCGGAACTGGCGAGAGCGGGTTTCGCGGTGGTCACCGGCGGCGGGCCGGGCCTCATGGAGGCCGTCAACCGCGGTGCGCGCGAAGCGAACGGGGTCAGCGTCGGGTGCAACATCATCCTGCCCGACGAGCAGGAACCCAACCCGTACGTTGACAAGGCCATACAGTTTCACTACTTCTTCGTGCGCAAAGTGATGCTCGTGAAGTACTCGTGCGCGTTCGTCATCATGCCGGGAGGGCTCGGAACGCTGGACGAGATGTTCGAGGCCGCGACCCTCGTCCAGACCCGCAAGGTGGGGCCGTTCCCGCTCATCTGCGTCGGGTCGGACTTCTGGAGCTGCATGAGGGACCTGGACAGCCGTCTCGTGAAGGCCGGCACCCTGAGAGAGAACGAGACGGAGTTCATACAACTGACCGACTCGCCGCAGGAAGCCGTCGAGATGATCCTCTGCGCTCTTCCCGACGCCGTCAGGGAGTCTCTCGTCCCCATCACCTGCCCGTGATCGCCCGGCTTCCCGCCGGCGGATCAGGCCACTCTGTCGAGGTCAATGTACCCCCGCTCGACGTCCACCGCATCGAGCTCGACGCGTATTCGGTCGCCCACGTCAACACCCTCGAACCCTCGAAGCAGCTTGCCCTCGGCGGGCACGCTCAGCAGCCTTGCCCATGTGCCCTTGTAGGATGTCCCGGTGACTACGGCATCGAACTGCTCGCCGATCCTGGATTCCAGTAGAAGCGCGGCCGCGGACTTCCCGACCTGCCGCTCCACTTTGTCCGCCGCGTCCTCCTGTTCCGTGCAGTGTCTGGCCAGTTCCTCCAGTTCGAAGTAGTCGTAAGCCGCGGGAGCGCCGTCCAGAGCGGATTTCAGCATGCGCTGCGTGATCAGGTCAGGGTATCGGCGATTCGGGGCCGTGCTGTGGGAATAGGCTCTCACCGCAAGGCCGAAATGCCCCTGCTCGGCGTCGCCCGGGAACTGCGCGACGTACTCACCGGATCCGAGGAGCTTGACTATGGTGAGGGCCAGGTCCGGGAATCTTGGCGGATCGGCGGCTTTCTCCTTCACTAGAAACTGCTCCAGCGCCTTTGAGTCCGGCTGCTCCGGAAGCCTGAACCCGCGATCCGCGGCAACGCCGACGATACGATCCCACCTCTTGGGGATGCGAACGATCCGGCGGATGGACGGGAGATTCCTCGACGAGAGAAACCGGGCGGTCACGCCGTTCGCCCCGATCATGAAGTCCTCTATGATGTCCCTGGCTCGATTCTTGATCTCGACCTGCAGGTCGCAGAGTTCGTCGCCCTCAAACACGGCCTTGGCTTCGATGGTCTCAAGGCTCAGGGCTCCGTGCACGTGTCGGTAGTCCTTCATGCGGCGGGCGACTCTGTCCTGAAGGCGCAGGTTCTCCTCCAGTCCCTCCACGGCCGCGGCTGCCTCCGGCACCTCGCCCTCGCCGTCCAGCCACGCGGCGATGCTGTTATACGTAAGTTTCGCGTGGTTGCGGACGCGCGCCCGGTAGATGTCCGAGTCTCGCAGGATCCCGCCTCTGTCAATCACCATCTCGATGACGATCGCCCCCCTGTCCTCATCGGGATTCAATGAAGTGAGGTTCGTGGAGAGCATCTCCGGAAGCATCGGGAATATCTCGGCCGCGGTGTACACCGAGGTGGTGTTGTGCCGGGCGTGCGCATCAACCGCCGAGCCGTCCTTGACGCGCGAATCCACGTCGGCCACCGCGACGAGTATCTTCGCCTCGTCTCCCGGCATCACCTCTGCGACGGTGAGCTGATCGAGGTCGAGCGAATCGTCATTGTCTATCGAGGCCCACAGAAGGCCCCTGAGGTCCCGGAGCGACTCATCCGCCGTTCCATCGGAGGCCTCTGCTCCGTCGAGTTCGGCAAGCGCCGCGGCCGAGAAATACGGGAGCAGCCCCCTCTCGACCATCACCCTGCGCGCGATCCGCTGAAGAATCTCTCGGTGCTGTTCATAGCCTGAGTTCATGCTTTGTACCTGCCGGTCTCCAGAGCCTTTCTATTGGCGTCGGTGGGGAGAAGGTTGCGCGTCGTGACTGCGGCATATCCATACCGGCCGGGCCACACGGCCTGACACGGCATGTGCAGGAACGAACCGCGCCGCACCCGCGAGTCCGCGCAGAGCTCGCGGGGCGTCTGAGAACCCTCCCATCCGGCTGGCTTGGAAGGATCCTCAGACGCGCATCTAAGCTCAAAATCGATGGCGGAGAGGGTGGGATTCGAACCCACGGTGACTTGCGCCACGACGGTTTTCAAGACCGCTCCCTTAGACCACTCGGGCACCTCTCCAAGTGCTTCTGCGACCGTTTTCACGCTCAAAATCCGCGATCGCCGCGCCTTCTAGTACCGTCTATATACAGCCAATGCCCCCCAGTTTTCCCGCGAAATATGGGATCAATATGGGATCAGAATGGGATTGATCCGGCTTTCCGGGGCGGGCAAATATGGGATTTCAGCGGGGTCATTATAGCGGAACGGGGCGGAAGTGGCAATGAAGAACTGCTCCAAAACTGCGAGCCTGCGTCAGGCCGACCATTCTACTCCGGGAAGCTGCCTACGGCTTGCGAATAAGTCTTGGTGGACGGGTCTCGACTTTACTGCTATAATGAATGGCGATGCGTTGGCAACTGTCGATGACAACTAGTCTGCAAAACTTGCAGGATGGTGTGACTCGGCGTGCAAGTATGACCCGCCTAAGCGCATAATCGGCGCCGAACGGTGACCCACTTTGCTAAGCGTGCGTTAGGCGCGTGCAGACGGATCTGTATTGGACCCCCAAGGTGGGTCAATATTCAGTGCCGATTCACATGGCTGGACTACAGGTTTCGGAGCGGACTCGACAGTGGGCTACTGGTCATCTCTAGTCACCCGAACGGTTTCGGGAACCGTTCGCAGATACGTCCTGAACGACAAATCTGAGCGTGAGATCCGCCGATCATCACGCCTGACCCACGTTTTGCCACTCTCACGCATCCAAAATGGAAATTCCGTGCCGAATGTGGTATGATTTATCGGCAGTTTATCGGCAATGCGTGGTGTCGTTATCGGCAATGGATTCGTGCACATGAAGACCGTCTGGCAACCCAGATACACGATCACACCGGCAATCGCTCGGCACCTGATGGACATCGAGGCTGCCCGTGTCGTGGTCGAGTCAACACCCCTGCCCCCGGTCGTCGAAGCTGAGCTGTCGAGGCGGGCGAGGCTGCGGTCAACTCACTACTCGACCAGGATCGAGGGTAACAGGCTGACGCTCCAGGAAGCAGACGAAGTAGTATCCCGAAGGCGTCGTAGCTTCCACGGGCGGGAGCGTGACGCGGCGGAAGTGCGCAACTACTGGAATGCCCTGTTGCGTGTCGAGGATTGGGCTAGAAGGAACAAGCCCTTCACCGAAGACACTATCAGGCGGATTCACGCAATCGTGATGAACGGCAGCCGGGCGAAGCCGCTTCCTTACAGGGATGGACAGAATGCGATCAGGGATTCGGTCTCCGGGCGACTTGTCTACATGCCTCCTGAAGCCCACGACGTGCCTGCACTGATGAGTCAACTCACCGACTGGATCCAGAGAGCCGAGAAGGAGCAGGTGCCGACCGTGATGCTGGCAGGGCTCGCCCACTACCAGTTCGTCACCATCCACCCCTACTATGACGGCAATGGGCGCACCTCACGCCTTCTCGCCACATTCATCCTCCACGCAGGCGGCTACGGTCTGAACGGATTGTTCAGTCTTGAGGAGTATCACGCCCGTGATCTGGACGCTTATTACTCGGCGCTCGATGTGGGCGAACATCACAACTACTACATGGGTCGTACAGAAGCCGACCTTACCGGCTGGGTGGACTACTTCGTCAGTACGCTTTCGACGGTGTTCACGGCTGCGAGGGAGGAAGCACAGCGTTATGCCGATCAGGGCATGCCCGCAGAGCCAGAGGAGCTTCAGAAACTGGACCACAGGGCTAGAGTCGTCGTCGCTTTGTTTGCCAGTCGAGAGGTGATCAGGGCTTCCGACGTGGCATTGGCTCTGGGGCTCTCGGACCGGATGGCGAGAGTGCTTATGCAGCAGTGGGTCAATGACGGGTGGTTGGTCGTTGCCGATCTGTCGAGGCGTGGACGGAGCTACTCGCTGGCTGCCGACTATCGCCGGTTCGTCCGCCCGGACGTAGCATAGAGTGTCCGGAGGAGTGGCACAGGAAGGTGCGCCCGACGGTTCTCTCTTTCGATAGATTTCGCCATATTTTCCCATATTTCCCACGGATAACTGCGGGTATCGGACAGTACTGTGTGAATCGGCGTACAAGTATGACCCTCCTGAGCGCATAATCGGCGTCGAACGGCGACCCACTTTGCTGAGTGTGCGCTGAGCGTGCGGGGATGGGTCAGTATTGGACGCCGATGGTGGTCAGTATTCAGTGCCGACTCACAATTTGACTTCCACGACGCCGTCTGGTACACTCATCTGCAGAAAAGGACACTTTTTGGCGGTATATGCAGATGAAAAGCCTGCGCGCAAAGGACTTCGTGCTATCCCGACTTGAGCACGGTTACTACACGTTTTCCCTGCAAGATGCGGAGAATGCCGTTGGCACTGGCGAGAAGACCCGGAGAGCGCTCAGCAGGCTGGCAAAACATGGCTGGCTCTTCTCTCCCAGTACAGGCTTCTACGTCATAATCGACCCACAGCACCAGGGAAGCGGATTTCTGCCCGTGGAGTGGTTCGTTGACGACTGGATGAAGCATCTCGGCGGACGGTACTACATCGGCATGTTGAGCGCCGCCATGCTCCACGGAGCTTCACACCAGAAGCCCCAGCAGGTTCAGGTTGTTCGAGACAGAGAGTTCCGAGACCTGGCCAAGGGCCCCTACAGCATCTCGTTCTTCTTCAAGAAGCAGATCCCGGGTACTTGTTGCGAAAAGCGGCAATCGCCTGCCGGTTACTTCAACGTGAGCACGCCCGAGGTCACCGCCTACGATATACTCAGGTACCCCAAGGCCTGCCCGTCACTGGATCTCGCGGCTACGGTTCTGCAGGAACTCGGGGAACGGATCACCTCGGATCACCTGGCCGCGCTGATTGATTCAGGTTCAGAGGTTGCCGTCCTCCAGCGGCTCGGCTGGCTGCTGGACAACACCGGTTGGGCTGAGAAGACCGGTGCGCTCGCGGACGGGTTGCGCGGCAAGCAGACGAAGTGGCGCGCCGCGCGCACCGATATGCCCGCGGACGGCCCGCGCGACCCCAAGTGGCGGGTAATCGCAAATGCCGAGATCGAGGCGGACCTGTGATCCCGAATGCTTACATAACCGAGTGGCAGCAATACGCCCCGTGGAGTCACCCTGACATGGTCGAGCAGGACCTCGTCATCAGCCGGGTCTTGCTCGAACTGTTCGGAGACGAAGAGATCAGCCGCCGGCTGGCGTTCCGCGGCGGTACGGCGCTGTACAAGCTGTTTCTACTTCCGGCGGCACGCTATTCCGAAGACGTGGACCTTGTCCAGCTTGATCCCGCACCGACCGGTCCGACGCTCGATCGCATTCGCGGCCTGCTCGATCATTTGCTCGGCGTGCCCAACTACCAGCATCGGCTTGCATCGTTCCGTCTGGTCTACCGCTTTGTCGCGGAAGCAGATCCCGCCACGACTTTGCGGCTGAAGTTGGAGATCAATACCCGCGAACACGTCGGGCGCACCAGGATCGCCCGAATGCCTTTGTCGGTCGAATCTCGCTGGATTAGTGGATCGACCGAGATAACGACGTTTCCTCTTGAGGAACTCCTGGGAACGAAGCTTCGGGCTCTATACCAACGCAAGAAGGGCCGTGATCTTTTCGATCTGGACTACGCTCTGCGGATGTCCGATCTGCACGCCCGTGAGGTTGTGGAAGCCTTCGTCGAATACGTCGCCGCTGACGGCCTCCGCATCACCGGACCCGAGTTCATCGCCAACCTGATGGACAAGCGCGAGGATGCGCATTTCCGCCGCGATATCGTGCCACTGCTTCGCGCGGGCATCGAGTTCGACTTCGATAAGGCGATTGACCGGGTCGTCCAGGCCTTCGTCCGGCATATCGACGCAGCTTGGGCCGGTCGTTGACCGTCGTTCGTGCCGGGCAAGGCGGGATTGGCCTATTGTGAATCGGCGTGCAATAATGACCCGCCTCAGCAATCCCTCCGGACCCTCCGGGATAACCCGGACAGAGGCGAACCAAGATCGGAAGCACTACGACACCCTTACTGCCGGGGATGGGTCAATATTGGATGCCGATGCACACTTCCCAGGGGGTGACAGAATCCCGGAACATCCACAATAGCGCTTCCTCCGCTTGACACAGTGAACTCAAATCGGGTACGATCGAACCCAGGATGGGTGCAATCATGACAACGATGAGTATCGGTTCAGCACTTTTCGGCGGGGTTCGGCAGGCGGTACTTGCGATCCTCTTCTGCCACAGTGACGAATCTTTCCACCTGCGCCACATCGTGCGCGCCGTCGGGATGGGGCACGGGGCTGTGCAGCGTGAGTTGGCTCGCCTGGTGGATGCAGGCCTGGTGATCAGATCGCGGCGAGGCAACCAGGTCCTATACAAGGCGAACAAGGAATCCCCCGTGTTCGCGGAACTGCGCGGTTTGATGGTCAAGACCGTCGGCATCGCGGACGTCCTGAGGGCCTCGCTCGCGGCACTTTCGGACCGCATCGAGGTGGCCTTCATGTACGGTTCCGTCGCGAGAGGCACGGAGCGTGTGAATCGGCGTACAAGTATGACCCTCCTGCGCGCATAATCGGCGCCGAACGGTGACCCACTTCGCTGAGCGTGTGCTAAGCGTAAGGAGATGGGTCAGTATTGGATGCCGACGGTGGGTGAATACTCAGTGCCGATTCACACATTATCCCAGGCCGATTCACAGGACATTATCTTCCCTTGAACTCTCGGATGTTCTGAACCTTCCAGAGGAGAGCAGGATGGTGAAGGATTCGGTCAGCAAGGTCGGCATCATCTGTGAGGCGCGAAGGTTCCAACTGGCCGTGATCCAGAACGCGGTCAAGAAACTCCCGCTCCGCATCGGAGAATGGAAGGACTACGCTCAGGGCGGTGCGGGTTTCCTCCACCATCTGCCGCGCCCAGTCGTCGGAATCGGTCACTCCGGCGAGATGCTCCGATCGCAGAACCGGGAACAGGGTGCTGCGGAGTTCTCGAGTCTCGAAGCCGACGTCATCCACCGACACTGTCCGCCAGTCATTGCGGCTCATGGCCCCATAGACTGTGAATGCGAGGCGAAGCCTGCAAGGATCGAAGGCAGCTTGCGTCAGGAACAGGTGCGCGTCGAAGAGGTCTCTGGCCGCGTGCCGAGAAAGCAGCGCCGCGAGTTTCCCCGCAGCGAGTTCGTGTTCGTTCAGGACAGGGATTCCCGACACGGAGTGGGAGCCGACCTGGCGAGAACCCCGAACCTCCAAGGGCCAAAGCAGTACTCGGAACATGAAGTTCAGGTCTACTTCCACGTTTCCGCCTTGGCCCAATGCGCTGTCATACCGGAGTCGCCACTTCCCACCGGCATGGTCTTCCGGTATGCGCTGGATGCCGAAATCCTGCCGGCCGCAGACGGCCGCGATCGCCTGCTCGACCTTCGGCCTCTCCGCAAGCATGGTGTCACGATCCGCCGCACCGATGTAGTTCAGGTCTATGTCAACCGACAAGCGCGGCAGATCGAAGACGAACAGGTTCAGGGCGGTCCCGCCCTTCAGCGCGATTCGATTCTTCAGGTACGGGTGGTGAGTGAATCCTTCGAGTAGTCCGAGCAGGTGGATGACCTTCTCCAGCATCTCCGGACGGAAACCGGTTGCCGCCGATTCGGCGGTGAGGTGCTCGATTGACACCCTCATCGGACTTCCTCCCAGCTTCGGTTGAGTATCCTTTCGGGTACTATCAGGTTCCAGGGCTCGACAAGTCGTGCAGGTTCGCGGGCCGAGCGCTCCAGGTAGTGCGCCCTCTTCGGGACGTGCGCCCGAAGCCGGGGCAGGGAGGATTCCTCCACCATCAACTGCTCTGCGTGTTGCTCGAGGTAGAAGCCGACCTTGGCGACGGTGGTCGCGTTGTCGAGCATCAAAGCATACTCAGTGACCTGCTCGAGATCGAAGTACTCGACCGATTCCAGTGACCTCCATATCTCCTCCCAGCCGCCGGACGAAGCCGGACGGTCGAGGACATCAACTAGGGTACGCTCAAGGTTTGTGACCCGAGCCTCCAGTCCAGAGCGGTCAGCGGTCTCGACTCCGAAGTTTTCCTGTCTACGCTGCAGGAGCGACGTGGGGAACGCCGCTCCGCGGAACGTATCTCCGCGGAACTCGGCGCGACGGGTGGCTGTTCGCGTCAGGTAGGTGAACTCGTGGAACGCGGAATACGCTCTGCCGTGGAACTCCAGTGCCGTGTGGTATGCGAGGGCGGCATCGGGCGTCATTCTCGACGCGATTAGGAACGGGTCGGGGTGTACCATCTCTGGCGTTTGACCGAAGGGAACGACGGAATAGAGTCCCCGTCGAACGCGCACTAGGCGCCCTGATTTCGTATAGTGAGTCAGAAGGGCCTTGCGCGTTCTCACGTTGCTCGAGTCCCGCAGAGCCAGATGGTCTGCGAACTCCTCATAGGTAAACACCGGATGTGTGGCGAAGAACTCCTGCATGGCAATCACCCCGCTGTACTTGATTCCGAGCTGCAATAATCGTAAAGAGTTTACGACTTTTGCCATTCGATGTCAAGTGATTGGGCCTCATCCTAGCATGCAGTAGCGCCAAATGCAAATCCGGTAGCATTTGGTACGGCCACTTTGGGTGGCGCGGGCGGTTGCAGATGAATTCAATCAGCCGTTGGACCTTAGAATGAGGAGTCTCCCTCGCATGCCTACGGCTTCCTAAGGGCAAGAGCGGTCGCCCGCACGGAGTTGCACTTCGGCGCCGAAACGCTCGCTGTGGCAGAACTTGGCAGAAACTTGGGAGGAACTTGGGACAGATCTGGGACACCGGGGCTGAATGGGAGGAAGAAGGGACTTCCTGAGCGTGAAAAGCCCCAGATCCGGAAGCCTTTCAAGACCGTTGCCTTAGTCCGCTCGGCCACCTCTCCACGCCCGTCTATTACCGCTTCACGCTCAAAAAGCGGAGTGGACTTGCCTTGTATTGCCCTCTATAGGCGAGTATTTCACCGCAGTAGATGGGAGATTTCCCGCCCAAAACGGGGCACGGAACCGGCAGCTCCACAGGTGCATTATACCGCACCCGGCGAGGATCGGCAATCTGGCCTGCCAACCGGCATGCAATACTGATCCACCATCGGCGTCCAATACTGATCCGTCTCCGCACGCATGACGCACGCTCAACAGAGTGGGTCACCGTTCGGCGCCGACTATGCGCTCAGGAGGGTCATACTTGTAGGCCGATTCGCAGGATGCCGACGGTGGGTCAATACTCGGTGCCGATTCACGATCCGGCGGGCGTTCCTCCGCAATGCAAGCCTCTCAGCCGCTCTATACGGCGGCCGCCAAGGCCTACTGAAGCTTTGTGACGCTCGAGGCGTCCAGTGCGGGGTGAGTCGAGTCAGGCGACCAGGCGCCGGCTGCCATCACGTAGTCCCCGATCTGCAGCCCGTGAGCGGGTGACAGAACCCGGACAGGCATCGCCGACCCGTCGTCAATCGTGAAAGCGTCAAGGTCCGCGGACACAACGCGGCCGAATGCCGTGAACAGGTAAGTTGCCGCCGCCTCTCCGATAACACCGTGGAGGTCCCGATTCGTGATCGCGAACACCCGAAGTGTGGAGTCGTAGATCGTATGGCAGTCTCCGTCTCCGGAAGCGGGTGCGGACCTGTTGCCGACCGAGTCAACCGCCACAAGGTCGAAGTAGTAGATGCCGTCGCCGTCAGGAGCAAAAGTGAAGCCGCCGCCGGCGCCTGTCGAAGACAGCCCCGAATCCGTCCACAGGCCGCCTGCGCCAATGCGGTACCACAGATCTACCCTTGCCAGGGCATAGTCATCCGAAGCCCCGGAGTAGCTGACCCTGAACGGGGCGTTTGCGCGAGCCGGCGATGAGGCCGTACCGGCGAGAGGCGGAACCGAGTCCGATATGTAGTCCTGTGCGGCGGTGCTCGACTGGATGTTGTTGTACGACCGAGGCGGCGTCGAGAAGACGATCCCCTCCTTGTACGGCGTGACTGTGCCGGACCAGCCGACGGGCACGGACAGGCTGTAGTATCCGTCGACTCCGGTAGTCGTGCTGCCTCCGTCGCTGCCTGCGGATATGCTTGCTCCCATGATCGGACCAGACCCGGTCAGCGCATAGCCGGTGATCGTGACGAACTGTCCTGACCATTTCCAGTAATCCCCGCCGCCGGACAGCGCCTGTCGCTGGGCATAGATAGTTCGGGAGTCGGTGACCCTGAGTATCCCAAAATCCGCGTCTTCGTTGGTCGCACCGTCGTCGAACACCGTCGTGCCGCGCCAGGAGTAGCAGTGCGTATCGTGGCTGTGCCCGTGGAGCACACACACCACCCTGTGCCCGACCAGCTTCGCCGCCAGTGCGTCCCGCTCCGCCTGGGTGTACCACAGCCCGCTGTCGTCAAGCGGGTAGTGCAGGAAGCAGACAATCGGCGTACCCCTCGTCGTGACCGCCAGGTCGGCCTCGAGCCAGGCCAGCACTTGATCGTCCGCGTACCTGCCCAGGCACACGAAGTGCACGCCGCCAATATCCACGGAGTAGCACACGTTGCCTTCCTGAATGCCGCCCGTCCCGGAGCCGTAGCGTGCCATCAGTCCCTGCGCTACCACCGTCGAAGTGCCCGACGTCGTCGTGCCGAGCCATCTGTAGTAGTCGTGATTGCCCGGAGCGGCGTAGACAGGGTAGTGCAGGCGGTTGGCGTCCGGGGCGCCATCTGCAGGGAAGCAGTAGTCGAACCCGCTCCACTGCTGCCTGAAGTCGTCATCGCTCGCCGAGTGGAAGAGAGTGCCGCCCGTGCAGAGATCTCCGCAGAGAATAGCTGCGCTCGGGGTAGCGACCGTACCGCCGATGCTGCCGGGATAGGCCGCGCCCGCGATGGTGTTCATCCTCTGTATGCACAACTGGACTTTGGCGGAAGGCGAGGCGCTGCCAAAGTGAGTATCTGAAGCGACTGCGACTGTCGCATCCTGCGCGTCGGCGGGCAGCGCGCATATGACCGTGCAAACACAGAGAAGCAACAGGAAGCATCTCAGAGCCATCGTCAACTCCTTCCTGCACTTGCCTCCCGCGAGGCGCGAGGGCGCGCAGGGGTTCGTTCGGCACCGGTTGATCGAGCACTCCGTCCGCTATCTATTCTACCATGGAATCCGTCTATCTCAGACGCTTGCTTGCAGGAAAGTCGAGTTACTCTGACTCGATGTGCACGTATGACCCTCCCAAGCGCGTAATCGGCGCCGAACGATGCCCCACCTTCCTGAGCGTGCGCCAAGCGTACGGAGATGGGTCAGCATTGAACGCCGAGGGCGAGACAGTATTCGGTGCCGATTCACGTGCGGCTGACCGCAGAGGTAATTCAGGCGAAATTGCTACTTGACCACCAGGACCGAGCATGGTGTCAGGCGCACAAGGCTCTGGCAGGTGCTCCCCATCACGCGGTCGTACAGTGCCGAATGCCCCATGAATCCGAGCACCAGCAGGTCGAACCCGCCCGACTTCGCGAACTCGACGATCGTCTTCACTTCATGCCCGATAACTATGTGGGAATGGATGTCAACCCCCCGTCGGTCGCCCATATCTCGCGCTCTCTCGACAGCCTCGCGGAATCTGTGATCGGCCAGATCCTGCTCCTCCACCACCTCGCCGATCGTTTCTGCAAAGTGAGGGATTTCCTCAACGGATATCGTGTGGAGTTCAGCTTTATAGAGCCTTGCCAACTCAATCGCTTCCTCCAGGGCCTTGAACGAGTTCTCTGACCCGTCAAGCCCTAGCAGCAGCTTCTTGTGCATCGGATGCCTCCTCCTCTGCGATCTCCAGCTTGGGCTGGAACCATCTCTGTGCGATAAGCGTAGGAACGACCGCGCTGCCAATCACTGCGGTCACCAGCACCGTGTACTGGTCCTGGTTGATGATGCCGTTGTTCAGGCCGAACAAGGCGCAGATGCTCCCGAAAGTGAGACCGGTGGACATCATGAGCGTCGTGTAGATTCCCTCGCGCTTCCCGAATCGGAACACTTGGGTCAGGGGCTGGATGCCGATGGACTTCGTAACCATTTTCACCGCCAGCAGCACCAGGATAAGTCCGAGGGAGGTGGCCGCGGTCTCGAACTTGACGAGCGATCCGGCCTTCAGGAAGAAGAACGGTGTAAGCAGGGAAAACGCTATCACGCGAATGCGCTGGGCCAGAATCCTCTCCCGCAGGAAGAACGGCGCGAGCACCATTCCGATGAGATACGCAGGGAGCACGGCCTCGCTCTTGGCGACGTTGGCCAGTCCGCCAAGTCCGAACAGGACCAGCAGGATGAACTTCGTCTCGGGTTCGCTGATCCTGTTCCCGACCCGCGCGAAGAACCAGGGCACGAACTTCGGGAGCAGCCACATAACGACACCGGTCACTATAGCGAACAGGGCCAGCCAGGCATTGTAGTTTGCAAAGAGTATGCCGAGTACCAGCACCGTCCCAAGATCATTGATGAAACACGCCGCGAGGATGATCTTCCCGATCTCGGTCCGGTTGAAGCCGGTCTCGACCATCACGGCGTAGACCACGGCGACCGACGTTGTGGAGAGTGCCAGGGCCGCTATCTCGGCCTGAGCCCAGGTCCAACCGCTGACGAAGCGAGTATACAGCAGTACGCCGGCGAAGGGCAGTGCAAAGCCGGCGGATCCTATACTCATGCTCGATGCGAAGTGTCTGCGCAGGACGACCGGGTCGATCTCCGCTCCCGCAAGAAAAGTGAGCAGGATAGCCCCGACCCCCGCAAGGTAGGTGACCCATGGAGTAACCGAGAGGCCCAGCAGATTGCCGCCGAGCGAGCCGACGATGATCTCGATGAGAGCGACGGATATCGCGAGCCTGATCGAGATGAGGGAGGCCAGCAGAGCCAGCCCGATCCAGAACGCAGAAGCCAACCAGTGATTGTCCACCACAAACCCCTTTCAGGCTATCGGTGTTGCCCGTATAGAAGTCATCAGTCCTGCGCGCTACGGGACGGTTGTGGTGGACTTCATCACCCGTAGATTCCGGAGCCTCATTGTACCAAGAGCCGGCATGCAGGTCAATATTCTCAGGTCAGCCGCTGAGAGCGATCAGATATGCCCTCGACCGAGCACCGAGCAGAGCGGTCGAGGGCATGCGGCAGCCTCAGCGCCCCACGCTGTAGAATGCATCGCTTCCCGGATACCGAGCGGCCGTGCCCAGTTCCTCTTCGATGCGCAGGAGGCGGTTGTACTTCGCTGCGCGCTCCGTTCTCGCCGGAGCGCCGGTCTTGATCTGGCCGGTGTTCACACCCACAACCAGGTCGGCGATCGTAGTGTCTTCCGTCTCGCCGGAGCGATGCGAGACCACGGCCGTCCATCCTGCCTGCTTGGCCATCTGGATGGTTTCGAGAGTCTCCGTCAGCGTACCGATCTGGTTCAGCTTGATGAGGATCGAGTTCGCAGCTTTGAGCTCGACACCCTTCTTGAGGAAGGATGGATTGGTGACGAAGATGTCGTCCCCCACGAGCTGTATCTTCTTCCCAAGCTTCTCATTCAGGAGTTTCCATCCGGCCCAGTCATCCTCCGCCAGTCCGTCTTCGAGATTGACGATGGGATACTTCTCAATCAGTCCCGCATAGTAGTCAACCATCTCGGCGCTGGTCTTGGTAGTGCCCTCGCCCCTGAGCAAATACTTGTCGTCCTGGTAGAACTCGCTCGCCGCGGGATCAAGCGAGATCGCCACCTGTTCCCCCGGCCGGTAGCCTGCCTTCTCAATCGCCTCTACGATCACGGCGATCGCCTCTTCATTCGCCTTCAGGTTCGGGGCGAATCCGCCCTCGTCTCCGACCGACGTGCTGAGCCCTCTGCTCTTCAGCACGGACTTCAGGCTGTGATATACCTCAGAGCACCAGCGCAGGGCTTCGGCAAAGCTGGACGCCCCAACGGGCATGGCCATGAACTCCTGAAGGTCCACGTTGCTGTCGGCGTGCTTGCCGCCGTTGAGGATGTTCATCATAGGCACCGGCAGGTCTCGGGCGCCGGCTCCGCCGACATATCGGTACAGGGGCAGCCCGCTGAACTCCGCTGCCGCTTTGGCTACCGCAAGGGAGACGCCCAGGATGGCATTGGCTCCGAGCTTCGACTTGTTCGGGGTGCCGTCCAACTCGATCATCGCCTGGTCTACGGCGATCTGCTCGACGGCGTCCATGCCCTCCACTTGTTCCGCGATAGCAGAGTTGACGTTCTCGACCGCCTTCAGGACGCCCTTGCCGCCGTAGCGTGACTTGTCCTCATCCCTAAGCTCGACGGCTTCGTTTGTTCCCGTGGACGCTCCGGATGGGACAGCAGCCCATCCCTTGGTGCCGTCGGCCAGGTAGACCTCCACCTCTACCGTCGGATTCCCTCTGGAGTCCAGGATTTCCCTTGCCTGGACGTGCTCGATTGTTGAACCCATTGATGATCCTCCTCATTCAGTGTGATGCGAAATAACCAGACCGCATGAAGGCCTGGTGCGTTGCCGATATCGTTTCACAATGACTGCTGTGCAAGGCGCGTGTCGAGCCGGCTGGCTCCTCCTGCACTGATCCGGGCAAGGGCCTTCTCTGCCGCATCACGAACCGTTCGGTTCGGATCTGTTTCTGCCGCTGATTCCAGTGCGCTGACCGCTTCATCCCCGCATAGCTCTCCCAACGCACCGGCTGCTCTGACTCTGACCACCATCGCCCCACGCTCCAGCATGTGTGACAGAATGGGAACAGCGCTCATATCCTTCAACTTGCCCAATGCCTCAGTGGCGGCCTCCGCGAGGCCTGGCTCAGGTGTTCCCTCCAGAATTGCGATCAGCGGCTCAACAGCTCTCTTATCGCCGATCTTGCCCAGTATCTCTGCCGCAAACTGCGCTACCTCGGGCACCGGATGCTTCAGCGAAAAACCGATCAGCGTGTCAACGAAATCATCTC
This sequence comes from Armatimonadota bacterium, assembly GCA_017993055.1. Taxonomy (NCBI): domain Bacteria; kingdom Bacillati; phylum Armatimonadota; species Armatimonadota bacterium. The sequence goes on along the minus strand of JAGONM010000049.1, from coordinate 4,380 downwards.
CCTCTTTGTGATGGACACGGGTCATTCCAGCTCCTCGGGTGCATCCGATTCACCGGCAAGGTCATCCCCGGCGGAGAGCACCGAACTCATCTTCAGCACAAGATCAATCAGCCGCTGGATGCGTGGTGACAAGAAAGACTCCGCCTCATTGGATATCGGTCCGTAGCCCGCTAGTTTCTGAGGACGGGTGTCTTCGAGGTCACTCCATGCGAAAGCCAGAATCGATTGAACCTGCGCTCTAATGCTGTATCCGCCATAGTCCGGACTGAGCACCTGATCCACGTCTCTCAACTCCTCACGCACTCTGCAGAGCAGTTCTGAGAGTCTGGATCTCTCCTCGGCGCTTATGCGGTCCACGCGTCGGCTGAACAGGTTTCCCTCTGAATGCGACGTCAGAATACGTTCGATCTCGCTGAGCCGCTCCTCCAGTTGCGAGAAGCGTACCGCGAGCACTCGTCTCTGGTTCGAACTCAAGTTCATAGCGGCATCTCACCAACGCATGTCATCTCATCTGCCCGCTTCCACTTGTGAGTGAGCCTGAGGCACCAGGCTGAGGCCGACGAACGCCAGGGCAGCCAAGGCTGCGCCAAAGGCAAACGGCGCGGCAGGCGATATCTTGTTCCAGAGTACGCCGGCAATAACACTGGCTGGGAGCGCCATGACTCCGATAGACGCATTGTAGAGACCGTATGCCGCACCTCGGTTCTTGTCGGGAACAAGCTCGGCGACCATGGCTTTGGCCGAACCCTCCGTAAGGGCGTAGAAGAGCCCGTACAGCGCATAGAACACCCATATCATCCACGGTGCGCTTGCCAGCGCGAAGCCGAGATACGCCAGCGCATACACCGCCCATCCGTAGCGAATGACTTGCCGTCTGCCGACCCGGTCCGCGAGGTTTCCCGCAGGGATGGCGGTGAGGGCGGAAACCAGGTTGAACAGTGCATAGACTATCGGGATCAGCGTCACCGGCACACCCACGTTTTGTGCCCGAAGTATGATGAAGGCATCCGAGGAGTTGCCGATCGTGAACAGCAGCATTATCCCGAGAAAGGCTGCAAACGGTCCTCTGAATGCCCGCAGCGAGATAGGCTGCTTCTTGACCGACGCACAGCGCTCCTTCACGAAAAGGCCGATGATCACAAGTGGGACGGCGGCGATGGCCCCCGCAACCAGGAAAACGATATGATACTTGTTCGGGTGGTTGACCAACGCCCTCAGGATCAGAAACGCGACAAGCGGCCCTACGACCGATCCCAGCGTATCGAGCGTGCGCTGTACGCCGAAAGCGAAACCAAGCTTACGGCCGCCGGCGGAACTGGCCACGAGCGCATCTCTGGGAGCGTCCTTGAGTCCTTTGCCGAGACCGTCTCCGAGGCGCAGTCCCAGGGCGGATATGCCGGATCCGGCAAAGCCCAGCCCGAAGCGGCCGAGCGCCGAGAGTGCATAGCCTGTGAACACGATAGCCTTTCTCATTCCGAGAGCATCAGAGAGATAGCCGGCCCCTATCTTGGACAGGCTGACGACTGAGGTGAGCAGGCCCTCGATCAGGCCGACGAACTCCTTGTTCAGCCCAAGCACCTTGGTGTAGAACAAAGGCAGAATCGGCTGGATCATGTCCTGCGCCAGCCCGCCGAAGAACGCCACCCAGCCGAGGGTGACAACGTTGCGCTCCAGGCCGCGATCGCCGTCGGCATCTGCATCGCCTGCTGCGGTCGCTCCCATAGGTCCTACGTCAGCGCTGCCGACAGGAACCGTGTCTTCAGTTCCATAGCCCATATTATAGTACCTCCATCAAGACAGGCTCTACGCGCAAGCCTGTCGCGTACTCCGCTGAGGATGGCGACGTTCTCAGTGCTCTATGATCAGGCCGACGAGATGCATCGAGACCACCATAAGCGAAGTGAAGACCAGGAAGGCAACTATCGCTGCTTCGATCCCATGCCTGATCGGCTCCCTGTTGCTGGCGTAGTGGTGAGACCACTCCTCATAGGTGATCAGGAACGCGGCGAGACCCGCAAGGGCGCTGATTACTAACCCTATTGGTATTAGAGCATCCATTCGCAGTTCCTATCGCAGTGATCATTGTGCCCTCACTCTCCACATGAGCGGCGCTGCAAGCCCCATCAGCACAGCCGCATACGCGGACCCGCGAATGTCGAGATTGCTGTCCACAGCCTGCCGTCGACCAGACTGGATGCTAAGTCCCCCGATTCCGTTCACGGTTGGTAGCGCCCCGCAACCTGGCTCCCATCGTCCATCATGATTCGGCTTCCTCAGGTACTCGGGGACATATCAGTCTTGATCTCCAGCAGCCTCGCCAGCACGTCGTTCACACAGCGATACTGGTCGTCAAGCTGCAAGAGCGAGGCATCCACCGCTTCCTGCCCTTTCGCCCGCTCATCCATCGCTTTTCGCACGGCCGATTCCATCCCTTGAGCAGTATCCTCTATCTTTGCATCAAGCATCTTCGCATATTCGTGGATGCTGGTCTGCAGCCTCTGGACGAAGTCATAGCGCATCTGACCGCAGTGCATGTCAAACTGCTCCCAGAGCCTCTCCCACGCAGCTCGCAGGAGTCTCCTGCGCATCCAACGTCCAGGCAGAATGTAGAGCAGGGGCAGGGCGGCAAACTCAAAGTTCACTCGGATGTTCCAAGTCCTTACGAAGAAACGACTGAACCCGCTGAGTTGCTGGTCTGGGGCGAAGTGCTCGAGCTTCAGATCGAACACGTCTCCGGATATGTCGTGCACTTGATCGATCAGAGCGTTGATCTTGTCCGTGAATCCCTGAAGTCTGTCGTTCAGCAGTTCGGATACCCGCGGTAACTCGGACGCCTGCCACGCAGCGAGAACCTCCTGGACGATGCCGGGCATGCAGTTGTTGAGGTGATTGAGCACGGCCGCCGCGTTGCCCCCAGAGGCTTCCTCGCTGACCTGCGCCAGCCTCTTGTACAGCGGCCTGCGCTGGCTGGAGCGGAGCGCCGCAAGGTCAGCATCGAGCTGCTCCACCACCAGCTTGTTCAAGACCTGTTCCAGCAGGTAGAGGTCTTCCTCTTTCTGCTTTCGTACGGAAAGCAGGCGTGCGCTGAAGAGTCGGAGTTTTTCCTCCAGCTCCACGACAGGGGTTTGAACCGCCTTGCGCTCGAGTTCTATGCCCACTCGTATGTCCGAGGCCGACTTTATAGCGCCGTTGGCCCCAGAGAGCAGCGAGATCAGACCGCGCTCTTTCATGAGGAATGTGCCGAGTGCCTGCTCGAACTCGTCTATGTTGCTGGATACCAGCACGTTGCGGTTGTCTGATATCTTGCCCTCAAGCGCTAGCCTTGCCGATATCGGGAAGATCTGCAATGAGTCATACCCGAGTTCCTCCTCGATGACCCGCTTGTTGAACTGCACGGACTCGCTGAGTTCCTCGCTTGACAGACGATCTGCCTTGTTCTGAACGAAGAATATCTTTGAAACGTATTGCCTGATGCGTACGACAAACTCCCGCTCGCTGCCGCTTATCGGGGGGTCTGCAGCGACCAGAAAGACCGCGGCGTCCGCATGGGGGAGAAACTCAAGAGCTACTTCGGTGTTGTGTTCGTAGACGGATCCGACGCCTGGAGTATCGATTATCTGCAGACCCTCTTTCAACAGCGGCGACGGCTCGAATACCTCGACTCGGGACACGCGCTTGTGGTTCTCGGGGTTCTCGGACTCCGTTATGTAGGCAGGAAGCTTGGTAATCGGAACGTCGAGAGTGCGACCGTCCATGAAAAAGATGGTTGCTCGCTCTTCCTCTCCGTATCGCACCAGCGTGATGATGCAGGTGAGCGGGACGACTGCGGTTGGGAGAAGGTCCTTTCCGAGGAGCGAGTTGATGAAAGTGCTCTTTCCGCGCTTGAACTCGCCGAACACGACCAGGTTGAACCGGTTCTCCTCAAGACGCTCCTTCGCGGCCGACGAAGAGTCGAGCACCCGGTCGGCGCCCCTGTCTGCGGCAAGGCGGTTCAGCGCTTCGAATGCTTCGATTATCTGCTCCCGAGCAGTTCCGTATGAGTCAAGCATCATTAGTCCCTCGGCAGCCCGATAAGCAAAAGGCCCCTGTCTCAGGCCCACGCAAACTCACGTGAGGCTGAGGCAGGAGCCATTAGTCCACTCACAGACTGTTCTCCCTATCCGATCAGGTAGGGAAGGCGGCCCTCCATCGCCCTTCATTCTCAGTCCGTTTATACCATACCGGGTGCAATCAGTCAACATCCCGGCGCAATAGAGGTCACTCCTGCTGGAGTGTGTACATTTGTTTTGGGCTCGTGTCTCGCGGACTTGATTTTCATCACTATGCCGCCAGCGCTTCCAGGGCTTTCTGGCGGGCGCGCTTCGCCTTCTGCACGCGCTC
>JAGONM010000048.1 GCA_017993055.1 Armatimonadota bacterium | reverse complement strand
GGCGCTATGGTCGCCCGCGTGGGTTCCGACGTCAAACCGATCGTCGTTGAGGCGTAACCCTCCATTCGGTTCATATACTCTACGTCTGTGCCGCAAAACACGCCGCAGACTCACCTCGCGCCCCCGGCTTGAGGCGCACCCGTGCTTGCCCACCTTGTCACCCTCCTGCGCGGGCTCTGGTTCGGTGAGGCTTGGGGCAAGCACATGACCGAGGTTGGCGTCCTCGCGGGTGTGCTCGTTATTGGCATCATCATCTCGGCCAAAACCTTCCGCTGGAAGTGAAAAACATAGGCCGGCCCGCGAGTGCGGACCGGCCTTCTGCTATCCTGGGTGCTCGGCGAACTGCTTAGTACATGTCCTCGCCGTAGCCGCCGCCCGGAGGTCCCGCCGGAGCAGCCGGCTTCTTCTCAGGCTTCTCGGCCACCAGCGCCTCGGTCGTGAGGATCATCGAGGCGATGCTCGCCGCGTTCTCCAGAGCCGAACGCGTGACCTTCACGGGGTCCACGATCCCGGCTTTGGCCAGGTCAACGTACTCTTCGGTGAGAGCGTCCAGGCCCTTGCCCTTCTTGAGTCCCTTGACCTTCTCGACGACCACGGAACCCTCAAGGCCCGCATTGGCCGCTATCTGGCGAAGCGGCTCCTCGAGCGCGCGCCGTACGATCGCCACGCCGACCTTCTCATCGTCCGACTCGCCGACACCTTCCAGCGCGGGAATGATGTGCACCAGAGTCGCGCCGCCGCCGGGGACAATGCCTTCCTCTACGGCCGCGCGGGTCGCGGAGAGGGCATCCTCGAAGCGGTGCTTCTTCTCTTTGAGCTCGGTCTCGGTTGCCGCGCCGACCTTGATGACCGCAACGCCGCCCGCGAGCTTCGCCAGGCGCTCCTGGAGCTTCTCCTTGTCGTAAGACGAGTCGGTGTTCTCGATCTGGCGGCGGATCATGTCGATCCGGCCCTTGACCGCCTCCGCGCTCCCTGCACCCTCGACTATGGTAGTCTCTTCCTTCGAGACTATGACCTTCTTGGCCTGACCCATCATGGAGAGGTCAACGTTCTCCAGCTTGACCCCCAGGTCCTCCGAGATGAACGTTCCGTTTGTCAGGATCGCGATGTCTTCCATCATGGCCTTGCGCCTGTCGCCAAATCCCGGCGCCTTCACCGCGACGGCCTGGAGAGTGCCGCGAATCTTATTGACCACCAGGGTAGCCAGCGCATCGCCGTCAACGTCCTCGGCGATGATGACGAAAGGTCTGCGCGAACCCGCGATCTTCTCCAGAACGGGGATCAAGTCCGCGGCGGCGCTGATTTTCTTCTCGTGAATGAAGATGATGGGATCCTCGAGGATCGCCTCCATCCGCTCGGCGTCGGTTACCATGTATGGCGAGATGTAGCCCTTGTCGAACTGCATTCCCTCGACCACCTCCAGGGTGGTGCCGGTGCCCTTCGACTCCTCGACTGTGATGACGCCGTCCTTGCCGACCTTCTCCATTGCATCGGAGATCAGGTCTCCTATCTCCTTGTCGTTACCCGCGATCGCCGCAACGCTCGCGACGGATTCCTTGTCGGTGACCGGGGTGCTGAGCTTCTTGATCTCCTCGACGGCCCTGTCAACCGCAAGGTCAATACCCTTCTTGACGATCATCGGGTTTCCACCTGCGGTCACGTAGCGAAGGCCCTCGTTCACGATAGACTGCGCGAGCACGGTGGCCGTCGTCGTGCCGTCACCGGCCACATCATTGGTCTTGGATGCTACTTCGCGCACGAGCTGAGCGCCCATGTTCTCATAGGCATCCTCCAGTTCGATTTCCTTCGCTACGGTAACGCCGTCCTTGGTGATGGTGGGGGCGCCCCACTTCTTGTCGAGCACTACGTTGCGTCCCTTGGGACCAAGGGTCACCTTGACGGCGTTCGCTACTGCGTTGGCGCCGCGTTCGAGCGCGCGACGTGCTTCTTCATCGTATGCGATGATCTTTGCAGGCATAAGCCAAACCTCCTATGTTTTGAGATTGCTGAATCAGGCGCGGATAGCGTAGATCGAGTCCTCGTCGAGGATGATGTATTCCTTGCCCTCCACGGTTACCTCGGTGCCCCCGTACTTGGAGTAGATTACGGTATCGCCTTTCTTTACGGTCATGGTCCTGCGCTCGCCATTCTCGAGAACCTTGCCGGGACCTACTGCGATGACGGTACCCTCCTGGGGCTTCTCCTTCGCGGTGTCGGGCAGAATGATGCCTCCGGAGGTCTTCTCCTCCTCGGCCTTTGCCTCGACGATGACCTTGTCACCGATCGGCTTGAGCATTTAACGTGTCACCTCCTTGTTTGATGGTTCAGGATAAAGAGTGCTGGCACTCACACGTCGAGAGTGCTAAGTCCGAGAACATAATATACCCGGATCGTCCCGCGTTGTCAAGGGGGTTCCCGCGCGATTTTTTCGCATCTGGTATAATCCTCCTGCCGCATCCGCCGGTGCGAGCCGAGGATTCTCATGAAGACCATACTCAGATTTCTAGTCGCCGCTGCAATACTTCACGCCTGCGCAGCCGTGACCGCTTCACCCGATGATGCGGCCGCGCTCCTCCAGGGCGCCCCGTCATCATCGGAATACCCAAATGCCGGCTATGTCAATCTCATTGACGAATGCTGGCACACTGTCCGCCACGACGGAAGCTGGGCAACCCGCACGAGAATGACGCAGAGGATCTTCAACGAGCGGGGCCGCTCGGCGGCCAACGTGCATCTGGCCTTCAACTCGGCGTTCGAGAAGATACGGATCATCCGCGCGCGAACGATCAGGAAAGACGGTGCCGTCGTCCTGGTCAAGCCGGCCGACATCCAGGAGGTCGCCCCGTACTCGGGCTACGCACTGTACTCTTCGATCAGGGCCAAGGTGCTGATCATGCCTGCGGTCGAGGACGACTGCATAATAGACTACGAGTGGGAAATCAGCGGAAAGAGCACGATTATGCCGCCGCACTTCTGGAGCCGATGGTATTTTCAGTCGTCCGAGCCGACTGTTCTCTCGCGGTTTACGCTCATCACACCCGCAGATACGGGTTTCGGCAGTCAGGCCTACAACACGGAGATCAAGCCTCTCGCGACGACCTCGAAGGACGGCAGGACGAAGACCTACGTTTGGGAAGGCCGCGACTTCGGCGAGATCGAGCCTGAGCCGAACATGCCGCCTGCAAGCGAGGTATGCCCTTGGTTCGAGGTCTCGTCGGTCACGGCCTGGGACGATGTTGCCGCCTGGTACTGGAGACTCGTGGAGCCGAGAATGACGCCGTCGCCGGAGATCGAACAGAAGGTCGCCGATCTTGTGGAGGGCCGAAAGACCGACGAAGAGAAAGCGAGGGCGATATACTACTGGATCGAGGACAATGTCCGCTACGTGGCTCTGGCATTCGGTGCGTCCGCTTACGAACCCCACAGTGCCGCCGATGTTTTCGCAAACAAGTACGGCGACTGCAAGGATCAGGCGACGCTTCTGGTGACGATGCTGCGCCACGCCGGTATCAACGCATACCCGGTCCTGCTGTCAGTCTCATATAGAGGCTCGATGGACCGGAGACTGCCCTCGCCCGGCCAGTTCGACCATGCCATCGCGCTGGCGGAGATCGGAGGGAAGCGGTACTGGCTCGATTCGACCGCTGAGGTCTGTCCGTTCGGCGATCTTCCGGAGGCTGATCGGGGCCGCGATGTTCTCGTCGTTCGCGACGGGAAGGGCGAGTTCGTACAGACGCCGACCTACGACGTGTTGACGAACTCCGTCGCACAGCGCGTTACGATCAGCCTTGACGCGAGGGGCGGGATATCGGCCTCGGCCACTATTACCACATCGGGTGCCTCCGACCTGGCTACCCGGGCGATGTATAAGTATCTGAAGCCGAGCAGGGTCAAGGAGACTTTCGAGGCGATGGTGGCTGGTATCTCCCCGAATGCCCGGATCGGAGAGTGCTCGGTCTCCGACTATTCGGACAGGGACTCTCGGATGACGATCGGCTACAGTCTGCGGGCCGAAAATTGGGCGAATCGTACCGGCAAGTTCCTGCTGTTCAGACCCGGGCTCGACCAGGATCCGGCCGACCAGACCCTGTTCTCGAAGTCTTCTCGCAGGTACGACCTCTGGTTCACCGGCGCGCAGAGCAGTATCACCGAAACCATCATCAGTCTGCCTGAGGGATTCACCGTCGAGGAAATGCCGCAGGACCAATTGCTGACGTCCGACTTTGCGGGCTACGAGCGGAAGTGCTTACTGGAAGGCCTTACGCTTCGAGTGACCGAGAAGACCGTGCGTCAGTCTGCGATCGTGCCGGTCGCCCGCTACGCCGAGGTCCGCAAGTTCTACGAGGATATCATTCGGTCACAGAAACAGCTCATGATACTGAAGGAACTGTAGAAACGGCGGCCAGTTCGCGAGCAATCTACCCGACCACGCTCACCATCAAATCGTGCGCGCCGTCCGGGCGGGCCATCTCATAGTAGTAGAAGACCCTGCTGCCCATCTGCACCGCATCCACATACCTCAGCGCGCCTGAGGCGTGAGGCGAAACGATCGCCGGGCCGTGGGGCGTCACCCGCTCGAACGAGCGCAGGTCCGTGCTTACGGCCAGCCCGGTCCTCTCCTCGTAGTTTCCCTCGACATTCGGAGCCCCGTCGTAGAATGCGCTGAAGACCGGCGGAACGTAGACCGCAGAGGTGACTCTGCTCTCGTAGGCATCCCAGCCCGTCCCGACGTCGAGCGCGCATCCCTGCCATTCGAAATCGAGGCCGTCGTTGCTCGTGGCGAGACCGGTATACGATTTCACCAGTCCGGTGTTGTAGGCATCCGAAGTGCCGTGGAGTTTGTCCGCGCCGGCTGACGCGCCCTCAGGCGTGACCGCCGCGTACGAGATCAGCATATAGTGCTTCCTCCCGATCATGACGACATACGGGTCCTTCACGCCCTCCAGACCTACATCGCCCGACGTGAAGACCTTCTTCCGAGTGGCCGGGTCGAATGTGCTTGGGGCATCGGCTTCCATCACATCTATTCTCCATCGGCTGTCGACCGGGTCAACGTAGCTGACGTACAGCCGCCAGATCCCGTCCGGCGCCTTGAAGAGGCTCGCGCGCTCCATTGAACTCGTCTCGAATTGCTCTTTGGTCGCCGACCAGATGTCGTCGAAGCGTATGCCGTCATCGCTCTGCGCGATGCCGCACAGGAAGCCGCGGTCGGGCTCGACACCCCTCGGCTTGCGATACCGGAAGTAAAGATAGAACTTGTCGGATTCCTCGTCGTAGAGCGCACTGCACGCGCCTACCCAGTTCCCAGCGCCCGACCCCGGGGCTTCCCTGACCACGACGCCGTCAGATGGGTCGAACAGCGGTGCCGCCCCGAACCATTTCCTGCTCGATGCGCTTACGATCAGTCTGTCCATCTCATCACCTCAAGGCGATTATACCAGCGGTGCGCTAAGCCAACAAGTTCGAGTGCCGGCCCGCTTGTTGATGCTCCGGTCCGATTCTGATTTGACATGTCTTCCTGAACCCGGCTATAATACCCGCACGAACTTCAAAGCTCAGTGCCCTCGGGAGTTGCGACGACCGTATGCAGAAAGCGCAAGAAATCCTTGAGGCCGGCTCGACGAAGAGTCACGCCGAACCGATCCTCGCCTGGAAGGTGCATCTGCTCCGGGAGCAGCCGGGCAAGTTGCTTCCGATCATTCCCGTCGCCGTCCTCACTCTCTTCTTGTCTCGCGTCTTCTTTGGGAATCTGACCGTCGGTTTTGTCGCATTGGGTCTTGTCGCTGCTTCGCTCGCCGACTACCTCTTCCCCATCCGCTACGAACTCGATTCCGTCGGCGCGTCGGCGAGAACACTTACGTCGCTTACGCGGATCGAGTGGGGCAGGGTGAGGAAATGCTACCTGGACGACCGGGGCATCAAGCTGAGTCCGTTGTCGAGGCAGACCCGGCTCGAGGCGTACCGGGGCGTCTACCTGAGATTCGGCCGGCAGCGCGACGAGATCATTCGCGCGGTAAAGGAGTTGCGCGATGCTGTTCAGACGCGTGGCAGCGACTGAGCCGGAGGAGTACGACGAAGATGAGCTCTCGCCCGAGGATCGGGACAAGCTGATCGTTGAGCTTGCCGGCAAAATCGTGGGCAGACGGATGGAGACCCCGGCGGTCATGTTCCTCGAGATGCACAAGCCGGTGGCGTTTCTCGCAAGCCAGTCAATACTCGTGGCAAGCCCGTTCCTGGTGCCGCTTTTCGGAGCGGAAGGGGTTCACAGGTTCTCCCGCCTTCTTGCCTCGGCCGAAAACGTGGACCTGCTGATCGAGAAGATAGAGGAGTTGTCGGACAAGGAGTGAGGCTCATCAGTCCCATCTGTCCCATCCGTCCAATGGGACCGACGAGACGGACTGATCTGGGGGCGCTGTTTTGGATCACGCGAACCTGCCGGTAGCGATCATGGAGGCGGTCTTCTCCGCCTTGATCCTGTACAAGATATTCTCGGCCCGACGCGGTACGGACCTCTACATCCGCCGGATACCGGGGCTGAGCGCAATTGACGAGGCCGTCGGCCGCGCGACTGAGATGGGCCGTCCGATACTATTCACGCCGGGATGGACGGTGCTCTCGCTCTCGACGCTGCAGTCGCTCGCGATTCTGCGGCACATAATGGCCGTCGCGGTGAAATACCGGTCGAGAGTGATCGTACCGACCGCCGACTCCGTGGTCTATACGATTGCGGAAGAGGTGTGCAAGGACGCGTGCGCCGCGGCCGGACGGCCGGAGTTGCACAACCCGGAGGACATCCGGTTTCTATCGGACGACCAGTTCGCCTATGCGGCGGGGTGTGTCGGCATCATAACGAGGGAGAAGGTAGCGTCCAGTTTCATGTTCGGGGCGTTCCAGGCCGAGGCGCTGATTCTCTCAGAGACCGGCAATCAGGCGGGCGCGATGCAGGTCGCGGGCACCCCGGGGATCATACAGGTGCCGTTCTTCCTGACGTCGTGCGACTACACGATATTCGGCGATGAGTTCTACGCGGCCAGCGCGTATCTCAGCCGCGAGCCGACGCTCCTCGGAAGCCTGGTCGGACAGGACTACGCGAAGGCGGTCCTGATCGTGATGGTGATCGCGGGCATCTTCGTCGCATCGGCTCTCGGAGCCGATCACGCTTGGCTCAGAGTGCTGCGCCTTTAGCCCGACTGCTGCGCTCGGTAGTCCTGAGACGAAACATGGATCACGCAAACTTGCCGATAGCCGTTCTGGAAGCGCTTCTGGTCTTACTCATATTGTTCAAGATCTTCTCCGCGCGGAGGGGCAGGGTACTTCACATCCGGCGCATTCCCGGCCTGAGCGCGATTGACGAAGCGGTCGGCCGCGCCACCGAGATGGGCCGACCGATGATGTTCTCGCCCGGACTCGCCGTCCTCAGCCTGCCGACACTGCAGGCGCTCTCGATCCTGCGCTACGTGACGGCCATCGCCGCCAAGTACCGCACCCGCGTGATCGTGCCGACCGCCGACTCCGTGGTCTATACCATCGCGGAGGAGATCAGCAAGGACGCCTATAACAGCGAGGGTAAGCCGGAGCAGTTCAACAGCGAGGACATCCGATACCTTTCGGACGATCAGTTCGCCTACGCGTCGGGATGCGTCGGCATCCTGACCCGCGAGAACGTCGCGTCGAACTTCATGTTCGGCACGTTCTTTGCGGAGGCGCTGATCCTGGCAGAGACCGGCCATCATGTCGGCGCTATGCAGGTCGCCGGTACGCCTAGCATCACGCAGATACCGTTCTTCATCACGTCCTGCGACTACACGATCATCGGCGATGAGTTTTACGCCGCGAGTGCGTATCTAAGCCGCGAGCCGACGCTGCTCGGCAGTCTGGTTGGTCAGGACTATGCCAAGGCGGTGCTGATTCTCGTGGTGGTTGCGGGGATCATCGGTGCGTCGGTTCTGGGCGCGGGCCACTGGGCGCTCGACTTGTTGAGCGCCGGCTGCGCCGCGCGATAGCGAGAGGGTTTTTCGGAGGGATAGTTGTTTACACAGTGGGCAGTCAAACCGGGCGCTCCGCAATATCTGTGGGCGCTGGCCGTGCTCGGTGACTTCCTTGTCATCGGCGGGGCGCTGTTCTTCGTCCTGAGGCTCGTGCCGAGCCGGGCCAGGAAGACGGTGGTCGCCGCCGTCACCTTCCTGGCGGGCCTCATATACTCGGTCGAGTTCTTCGTTCCGCCCGATCCCAAGACCGGCGAGAACTTCCTGACGGTCTTCGCCCAGCAGAGGGTCGCCGACATCACGCTGGTGCTTTCTTCGTTCGCCCTCGGACTCGGCATCTTCAGCCTGCTCAGGTTTCACGGCCGCAATCTGACACGAAGGCGCGCCGGATGGCACAACAGCCTCGCGCTCTACGCCGCATTCGCCGCGATGCTGGGAGCTGGTTTCTGGCAGATGTTCAGCAAGTCGCCCGCGGCGAAGAACACCTACGACATGCTGTTCAGCGGCACCGTCGCCGCGCCGGGCGCGACGATGTTCTCCATTATCGCCTTCTATATCGTCTCGGCCGCCTATCGCGCGTTTCGGATCAGGTCCGCCGAGGCCACGCTGATGCTCGCGGCGGCGTTCGTCGTCATGCTCGGCGTCGTCCCTATCGGGCAGTACCTCACGAGCGGGCTGCCGGAAACGGGGTTCTGGAGCAACCTCCGCATGGAGAACGTGACCTACTGGATACTCAAGGAGCCGAATATGGCCGCTTGGCGGGCGATATCGTTCGGCGTGGAGATCGGCGCGCTGGCGATGGCCTTGCGCACTCTGCTCAGTCTGGAGCGGGGCAGTTTCTTCGAGAGGGAGCTGTAACATGGCTGTAGGTGACGGCTCGACGGGCGACAGAATCCTCGGGATGTTCGAGAAGCTCCAGCACATTGACCGGCGGTACATGTACGCACTCCTGGCAATCTTGGTGGCGGTACCGCTGATCTGGGGGTTCGACCAGCCGATGACGATCACCCCCGCGGTCCGCGGCGTCTACGATACCGTCGAGAAGATGCCGCCCGACACGATTGCGATCATTGATATCCTCTGGGATTCCGGCACGATCGCCGAGAGCCGCCCGCAAACCGAGGCCCTGATACGACACCTGATGATGCGAAACAAGAAGTTTGCCATCGTCGCCTTCATGCCCCAGGGCAGCAAGTTCGCCTACGACTCCGCGAAGAAGATCGGCGCCGAGTTCGGCAAGGAGTACGGCAAGGACTGGATCCACTGGGGATATCGTCCGGGCGGGGCCATGATACCCTTCATTATGGGCATCGGCAGGGACATACCCGGCACCGTCAAGTCGGACATTGACGGTAATCCCGTCGAGTCGTTCGCGATCATGAAGGGAATCAGGAGCGTAAAGGACGGCGACGTCGGCATGATCGCAGAAGTGACTCCCTCAGGCACTCTCGACTACTGGATCGCCTACATCTACGGCTCGTACCGAACGCCGATCGTCTACTGCCCGACCGCCGTGATGGCGCCCGAAGGCTTCAATCCGCTCGACGCCGGGCAGATCAAGGGCATGCTCACCGGGATGAAGGGCGCGGCGGAATATGAGGCGATGCTCGGCCACAAGGACTTTGCCACGCGGGCCGCGGGATCGCTCTCTACCTCGCATCTGCTGATAATAGTGCTGATAATCGTCGGCAACATCGGGTTCATGAGTTCGCGCAGGCGGCGGAGAGAGGAATAGCGCGAGGAGGACATGCACACACTTACCTCATGGCTGTCGAACACGAGTCTGACCCAGACCATCGCGCTCTGGCTCGCGGTCGGGGCGACGCTCGGGATATACTCCATCCTCTACAAGGAGAACCCGGTCTACCGCCTCGTGGAGCACATTTACATCGGCGCGGCGGCGGGATATTACACATACATCGCGTGGTCGCAGACGCTTAAGCCGCTCTGGTGGGACCGCATCACGGCCGGTGAGTGGTACTGGGTCTTCGCGCTGGTCGGCGGGGCGATGTTCTACTTCATCTACAGCAAGCGGCACGTCTGGATCAGCCGGATCATCTTCGGAGCGCTGCTGGGACTCGTTTCCGGCGCGGTCTTCAAGGGGTTCGCGGGGCTGAACGTGGACCGTATCGAGGCGTCGTTCAAGCCGCTGTGGGGCGTTCCGTGGCCGACGATGGTCAGCAACATCCTGGCGATGGTGATCCTGCTGACCGTGATGTCCTACTTCTTCTTCTCTTTCGAGCACAGGACTTGCGCCCACCGAGCCCCGGCGACTCTCGGGCGGTGGTTCCTCATGTTCGCCTTCGGGGCGATGTTCGGCTCGACGGTAATGGCGCGCATGTCGCTCCTCATCGGCCGGGTCTACTTCCTCCTGCACGACTGGATGCATGTGGCGAGGTAAGGTTCAGAGCTCGATCCCGTACTCCTGCGCCACCGCCGTCATCTGCTCGATCATGTCGTGGATGAAGCTCACTGGCTTGTCCGTGAACGCCTCGTCGGGCCGTTTGCCGTCGTTGATGCATGCCTCCCACTTCTGGAGCGCCTGCGCCGCCTGGTCCAGCCCGCTGACGTACATGCGGAAGTGGTTGCCCGCGGCGTTCCGGTCGCTCACTGATCCATCCGGTTTCGTGAGGCCTCTCAGTTCCCATAGCGCCTTGAGCGAGCGGATGTACCCCTGGACGACGAGGCTCTCCTGTATCCACTCCTCATCACCCATCTGCCGCGCGATCCGGACAGCCTTCTCCGCCGCCTCCACATCGAGGTTCAACTGCTCCTCCGTTCCGATCCCGCCAAATGGAGTGCGGTATGCGTCCCACAGCACGTATCCGAGATGGGGCAGGGTACCCTCCCTGAGTTGCCGGGCGACCGGCGGGCTGACGGTTCTCTGCTGGCCTCCCGGCCAGTCTGAGGCGTAGACGTCCCACGCGACCGGCCCGAGCGTTTCCGACCACTCCGCGAACCTCTCAGGGTGCTTGATTCCGTGCCTGACCGCGTACGAGAGCGCAAACTCGCGGGAGGTGCGCCCCCTAGCGTTCCACGACCACTCTGCGGCGGCCTCGAGGTTGAAGGCGGCGTACCTAAGCCTCGGCACGATGTATCCCATCAAGCCGGAGAGGCCCTTGTCAGAGAACTCGTTCATTCGCGCGCGCACGAAGTCCGCCCCCGTGAACGGCTGGGTGAAGTGGACGTATGGGACAAGGCTCGGGCAGACGCCGATCCAGCGTCCCTTCCGGGCGGTCTCCGCGATGTACGGGCGGATCATCTGATCGTCTCCGGCTGTGTAGGTGAGCAGGCTGTGGTAGTACCAGACCTTCACACCTTCCGGCAGTTCGGCGAAGATCCTCTCGTTGCTACTCTCCGTCTCCTCGCTGGTCAGAATGATGATCTTCAGCTCGGGGATCGTTTCTCGGGCTCTCCTCCACGCGGCGAACACGGTCCGCGCCTCCAGGACGTTCCGGTCTGTCTTCGCGCACTCCTCGCACCGGCACCCGCCCTGCTGGTGAAGGTTCTCGGCGAGCCAGACGTCCACCTCGGGATACAGCCTGCCGAGGTCAATGAGCCATCCCGCGATGATGTCCACGATCTCCGGCTGTGAGTAGCAGATCGCTCCCACCTGGCCCCCCTGCGCCTTCAAGTTCGGGTACGCCTGGAAGACACCCTTGTTGCCGACCTGCTCCAGGTGCAGTATTGAGGATATCGGCATGATGCCGTATCCCGGCCCGATCTCTACCATCGGTTCGCGCCCGGACTTCAGCTTCGCCCACGGCCTGCCGCTCTCGTCAACGCCGACGGCGGCGATCTGCTCGGCGAGATTCATCTTCACCCGGGCAACCCATGCGAGGTTCTCCGGCTCGGCGTTGTCCGCGCCCCAGAGGCCTCGGTACTCCAGGTCCGGCCAGTCCGTCACATTTGCGATCGGGATGACGATCTCGTCGCCCTTGCTGTACGCCTTGATGAGTTGCTGGAGCGTCTTCGACGCGTAGTACAGTCCTCGTGAGTCGAGCGCGACGAGCTTGAGGCCCTTGTTGTTCTCACCGGCGATGATGCGGTATGCCTGCTCGGAGTTCCTCAACCTGCGGAGCGGTTCGGCATCCGGTCCGCCGATCTGCGGGGCGATGGTGAAACTCCACGGCCCGACAAAGCGCACGTCCTCATAGTGCCCGATGCTCTCCATCAGTTCCCGCACGGCGCGCGTCCCGAGCATGTCGAGGCCGCTTCGCGGCACGACCCTGATGGCTCCTCTCGACCGCACGGCTCTCCCCGTGATCTCGACGGACTTCGGCAATGGGCTGACGTGCAGTATCCACGTCTTCGACTCGTCGGCCGACCATGGCTTGATCATGGTCGGCTTTGCCAGAGCGGCGAATCCCATGCAGAGAAGAAGCATTGAGAGTATATGTCGAAACATGATCGGTGCCTCCTGAGTGTCTTCACGTTCCGGTTTCTATGCACGGAGCATCATGTCCTTCCGTGATCGGTTGCGTACCACCGGTGATGCGCGGCTTGCCCTCAGCCAGTCTTTGCGCTAGAATGTCCTTGGAGACGATATGCTGGAACTCAGTCTGATTCTCAGGGCCGCAATCGCGCTGTTCATCATCATAGACCCCATCGGCCTGATCCCCGTGTTCATGGCCGTCACTCACGACGCCACCTCAGGAGAACGTCGCTCGATCATCACCCAGGCGATACTCGTCGCCTTCTGCCTGTCGCTCATCTTTGCGTTCGCCGGGACCGGCGTTCTCTCACTGTTCGACATCACGATCAGCGACTTCAAGATCGCCGGCGGCATACTGCTCCTCGTCATCGCCCTTCGGATCATCAACGAGGCGCACTACGGAGTCAACGCCGGTGGGCGCCCCGGAGTCGTGCCGCTGGCCGTCCCGCTTCTCACCGGTCCGGGCGCGATCACCACGATCATCGTCCTCATCGGTACCAGCGGTCTCTGGGCGACGGTATCCGCTCTCGTGCTCGTCTTTCTTGTCACGTACATCGTCTTCCGCTACGTGGACTACCTCTACCTGATCCTCGGTAAGACCGGCTCGGACGTCTTTGCGAAGATCATGGGCATCCTGCTCGCCGCGATCGCAATTCAGTTCGTGCGCGAAGGCATCCAGGATATCTGCCGGTTCTGAACTCCTCGTCTCCCGTGTTTCCAGCATCCGATCGACAAGCAAGAAGCCGCCGTGACTGCAAGCGTGTTTCAGCTAAGCCCTCAAAGGGTATAGGTATACCGATTTGTGGTTTCGCCGGCCCGATTCGTGCACATTGCATGGATTCTCGGGAACCTGCGGTCGCGAAGAAAGCCATGAACGAGTGCGGTCTCTGCCTGCGTCCACTGCCCGCACGACTCGGAATCGGGATATGCGGAAGATCGGTATCGTCACTTCGAGTATTGAGCGCGACTGGATCAGCCGCGAGCTCTTGCGTGCGTCGGACGATCTGGCGCTCGGAGTCGTCGTTGATCCGAGGCGGTTCGGTCTGAGCATAGATGGGCTGGGCGAGGTTACTCTTGGCGGGAATCCGGCGGGCGAATGCGATGCCTATATCGTTCGAAGCCTGGACAGGCGGGGCGAGGTTGACCATCAGTACGAGGTTCTCGAACTGCTGCAGATGACCGGCGCGCTGGTCGTGAACTCGCCTCAGGCGCTTTCGATCGCGGAGAGCAAAGCGCTGACGACGTTTCTGCTCGCCCGGGCTGGGATACCTGTGCCGCGGACCGTCGTGACTCAGGATCCCGCCGAGGCGGGGAGGATCGCCGCCGATTGGGGCGCGTGCGTGCTGAAGCCGCTCTACGGATCGTTCGGCGACGGGATCGAGCTTGTGGCGCCCGGTTGCGAATCGGCGATTGTAGAGCGGTATGTCAGGCGCCGCGGTGCGGCATGCGTTCAGGAGTACGTTCCGAACGACGGGCGGGATATCCGCGCGTTCGTCGTAGGCAGCGATGTTGTCGCGGCAGTCTATCGCGTCGCGACTGACGGCGAGTGGAAGACGAACGTGCATCGAGGCGCCAAGTGTGAGGAGTGCGCTCTGACGCCGGAGATGCGCAGAATCTGCCTCGAATCGGCGAGTATAGTCGGGCTCGACTATACCGGTGTGGACATCATTGAAGGACCGAGCGGACCGATCGTCATTGAGTTGAATGGTTCGCCTTCGTGGCACGGCTTGGCGGAGGCGACCGGCCGCGATGTAGCGGCTGACATCGTGCGGCATGTTCTCCGAATGCTTGATAGAGGTTTGTCGGCTGGCCGTCCACTCATGTCGCCGGCTGCGTGATCGGCCTCGAAGGAGGCGCTCGCTGACCTGATAGTCTTCTCAGGGATCGGCGATGTTTGGCCGTTCCAGCAATTGGTTATAACGCCAATGTGCAGGCTAGCTGCGGTCCACCCCACGGACGGCAGCGGCAGGTGCACTGTGCGTATTTCGGCCCAATCCGCGTTTGGGCTTTATTCGTCGGGAGGTGATATCTATGGGCAAGGGAGAGAAAGGAGCGATGACTGTAAGTGAGGCAGGGCGAAAAGGCGGCGAGACCACAAGCGAGAAGTACGGTCACGAGTTTTATGAAGAGATTGGACACAAGGGCGGGCAGAAGGTCAAACGCCTGATCGAAGAGGGCAAGAAAGCCTTGAGAACCGGGACCGGGAAGAAGCCGGGCAGATAGCGCCCCACACGGACGACTTTCCGATTCATCACATTGACGGCCTCGGAAGAGATGCCCTGTGGGCATGATCGCCGTGGCACACTACGATTACTGGAAGCAGAAGAAAGGAGGTACTCCTCATGCCCCGCGAAAAGAAGGGTCAGATGACGGTGAGTGAAGCAGGCAAGCGAGGTGGCGAGACCACGAGCGAGCGATACGGCCACAATTTCTACGAAGAGATCGGCAAAAAAGGCGGCAAGTCTACCAGCAAGCGTTACGGCCCGGAGTTCTATGAGGAGATTGGTGCCAAGGGTGGCCAGACAACCAGTTCGAAGTACGGCCACGAGTTCTACGAGGAGATCGGCCACAAGGGCGGTCAGAAGGTCAAGGAACTCATAGAAAAGGGCAAGGCGAGCGGAAAGTAGCATTCCCACCCGCTCCATGGACAGCGTAACGGCATCCCGAGTATTCGGGATGCCGTTTCAGTCTGTGCCCTGGCCGGCGATGCTTGTATCGGATAGCTAGGAGTTCGTCGCAAGCGCCTGCAGCTTCTTCACCATGCGGAACCTGAAGCCCGTACGCATCCTGCTGACCTGCATGCCGTCCATCAGGTGTCTGATCAGGCGCAGCCCCCGACCTCGTTCCAGCATCGGGTCGCTCTGGCGCTCGAGTCCGTCATCCGGCTGGAATCCCTCGCCCTCGTCCTCTACGTCAATCACCAGTTTGTCGGATCCCAGGCGGCAGGTTACTACCACAATACTGTCGTCATTCCGCGGGCAGCCGTGCATGATCGCGTTGGTGATCGCTTCGGATACGGAGACCTCGACATCGGAAATGATGCTGTCGGGGAGATCGTGACTGCAGGCTACGCAGTGTATTCCATGGCGAACCATGGACACATAGTGCGGCTGCCCCGGAATCCTGAACTGAAATACCTCTCTGCTTGTGCAGCCTGACAACTTCTGGCTCCCATCGCCTGTACGGCTTCCTTGACGTTCACTACTGTAGATACCCAGCACCGGGCTGAGTGAAACGAACGATGAGGCAATCCTTTAGGCGTGGGCGCGTTCTCCTGATCAGGCGCGTCGAATGCGATCCGCGTTATCACGTACCTGTGCGATGTGTTCCTCCGTCACCGCCCGCTCGAAGCTGCGAAAGCCGGCGAGTCGGAACCCATGCTTATCCGCGAGCGCGGATATCTCACGCACCTGCTCTACGCTGACCTCCTTGCCGAGAGTGAAGTTCTCGTATCGACCCTCGAGCGCAAGTATCATCGTTTCGGACATGCAGGCATAGGCCGTCTTTGGCGGGAACCCGAAGTTGAAGCCGAACTCGACGTCGCCCGGCACCGCCACGACTCCGCCCTCGATGACCAGCACGTCGTCTCGCTCCTTCACCACGCGCCAGGAAACGTCTCTCGGGCGTGCGACGTCACAGACTACCGCTCCCGACTTGATGTCCGCGGGATGTATGATCGCATCCACCGCGCTCGTGACCGTGATCACGATGTCGGCGTCTTTGATGCCGAGGTTCACCTCGGTATAGACCTTCGGCGTCTTGTCGGTTTCCTCCGTGATCTCGGTGGCGACCTTGTTGACCGGTTCCAGTCCCCTGTCAACGAGCGCCATCTCGGCCACCTGCGGTGCGAGTATCCGTGCGCATGTCCGACCGATGGATCCCGCTGCGCCCACGACGGCGGCCTTCGCCGCGGCCGGGTCTATGCCCATCATACCCGCCGCCTTGATCGCTCCCTGAAGGGCGGTCGCTACGGTGTAGCTGTTCCCCGTCGTCACCGCGATTTCCAGGTTCTGCGCTATCGTGATGCCGCCGTCTCCGGCCACCGAGGTGAAGGCGCCCAGACCAACGATCTTCGCTCCGTGTTCCTGCGCCAAGCGTGCCGTTGCGATGATGCGCTCGTATGCAAACTCCGGCGGCAGCGTGACCAACTGCCTCGACGTGAGTGGGCAGCCGACGAACCATCCCTCCGCTTCCGTGCCCGTAGAGGACTTCACCCCGGTGATGTGGGAAATCTGCATCGGGCTCTTGTACTTCAGCGCCGACTCGACCAGGCTCTCGGGCAGAAACCTGACAAACGGGTACTTCCGGGCGATGTCCGCCTTGGCCTGAACAGGATGCATCACGAAACCGAACTTTTCCAATGTGTCTTCCTTGCGAGACGGCAGATGGTGGAAACAGGCCCCCCGTCCGGAGCCCGGGGGCTCAAGTCCCGCTGGTACCTAGTTCACCGAGCGCGGTCTCCATTTCCTGCACGGTCGAGCACTGAGTGAGCCTGCGCCTGAGCGCGCTTGCTCCTGGCACGCCCCTCACGTACCAACCGATCATCCCGCGCATCTCGCGAGTGCCGGTGTCTTCGCCGAGCAGTCCGACTACGCCGCGCAGGTGTTCGATCGCGCACGCGACTCGCTCCTGCCGGGTCGGTTCGGGCAGGAGTTGACCCGTTCGCATGTAGTGATCGACCCGCCTGAAGATCCACGGGTCGCCCAGGCATGCGCGGCCGATCATCACGCCGTCGCACCCCGTCTCGTCGAGCATTCGAACTGCATCCGGCGGTGACTTCGCATCCCCGTTGCCGATCACCGGTATTCGAACCGCCGCCTTGACCTTTCGGATGATCTCCCAGTCCGCGTCTCCTGAATACCCCTGGGCCGCCGTGCGCCCGTGGACTGCCACCGCCGCGAGTCCAGCGTCCTCCGCGACTCGGGCAAGCTCGATTGCCGTCACGGTGGACGAGTCGGGTCCCTTGCGTGTCTTAACGGTGACCGGCACCTTCACTACGCGCACCACCGCCTCCATGATCTTCCGAGCGAGGGGAACGTCGCGCATCAGAGCCGCGCCCGCTCCCGATCTGGTCACCTTTGAGACAGGGCACCCGAAGTTCATGTCTATGACATCCGCGCCGGCATCCGCCACGATCCCGGCGGCCTCGGCCATGATCTCCGGGTCGTCGCCGAATATCTGCGCCGCTACTGGCCGTTCCTCGGGAGTCCAATCGAGCATCCGACTGGTCTTGGAGTTGCGGAAGTGGAGCGCGTAGCTGCTGATCATCTCGGTGTAGACTATTCCCGCGCCGAGCCTTCGGCAAATGATGCGGAAGGCATGATTCGTCACGCCGGCCATCGGCGCGAGCGCGGTCGGCGGGTCTACTGTGAGAGTGCCTATACGGAGCGGTTCGCGGTTGTTCTGCACAATCTGGCTACATCGAGTGGGTTGGACGTGACTCAGTCGCACCGCGGTTCTCGCTAAAGGGAGATGCGGTGCATTCGAGCGCAACTCCGACTCAGGGTACGAGCAGGAGACCGTCCCTCAACTCTTGCCGTTACCCGTCACCCTCGCGAAGAGCAACCTTAGCCCTTCCAGGGTGAGCATCGGATTCACGGTCTCGATGGTCTGACTCTCGCTTGAGATCAACTCGGCCAGGCCGCCCGTCGCGACCACCTTCGGCTGGCCTCCCAGTTCCTGCTTGAATCGCCTGACCATCGCGTCTACCTGTCCGGCGAATCCGAAGACCGCCGACTGCATGCTCGTCTGTGTCGTCGTTCCGATCGCCGACGGCGGGCGAATGAGGTCAATCCTCGGAAGCCGGGCGGCCGACCGGAAGAGTGCCTCCATCGAGATCCCGATGCCGGGGGCGATCGCGCCTCCCAGGTACGCGCCGGACTCCGAGATGGCATCGTAGGTCGTTGCGGTCCCGAAGTCCACTACTACTGTAGGGCCGCCGTAGAGCGCGAAAGCCGCAACCGCGTTCACGATCCGATCCGCGCCGACATCGGACTTCGGCTCGTATCGAATCTCTATTCCAAGGTCATCCGTGGGGCTTACGACGAAGGGCTCTACCTCGAGGTACTTGCGGCAAGCCTCTACCACATCAGCCATCGTCGGGGGCACTACGTCTGAGATGGCGACACCGTCCACGTCCTGAAATCGCAGGCCGGAGTACTCGAACAGCTCGCGGATCAGCATGCCGTACTCATCCGTCGTGCGCCCGAGTTGCGTGCGTATGCGCCAGTCGGCGGCGAGTTGGTCGCCCCGATAGACGCCGGCGGTGATGTTTGTGTTTCCCACGTCAATCGCGAGCAGCATACGCCAATCCTATCACAGGCTCATGCGCACGGTCAATCGCGCGGTTAGGGTCACTGTATGTGCGTCAGTTCCTTGACCATGAAGGGGATCAGTAGTGCCAGGTTGTGCGCCTCCGCCCGGATGGAGGGCAGCAGTCTGTGTGTGATGAGCTCCATTCGCGACTCGATCTGCCGCCTCGGGATCCATCGGGGTACGTCTCTCGTATACTCCAGGTAGGGTTGACCGTAGCGCTGGGCGAGGTATCTCTCCTCATGGTGGACTGTCAGGGAGTAAGCCGCCGCGCAGACGACAAGAGCGATGGGCACGAGCCAGAGCAGCTCCGATGTGACTACGAGTCCGATGCATATGAGCGTATTGCCGATATAGATCGGATTGCGCACCAGTGCGTAGGGCCCGGTGCGAGTCAGTGTCGTCTGCTTCCGGAGTAGGAATCCGAGATGCTGCTGCGCCCAGATGCGGATGAACCATCCAAGCCCGAATGTCATGCCCGCTGCGGTCCAGACCAGGATGTCGTTCTCACATTCGTGCCACCTGACGAAAACGGCAAGCAGTACCGGCAAGCCCGCTACAACGTTGCGAAACCTGTACGCCAGTCTCTGAGTAGACGCGGAGAGATCGCTGTCGGCCGTGCTGAGACCGCGATTTCGCATGGTAGATGCATTTCCCCTTCCGTGTATTCTCTGGGCACGGCCAACTGAATGCTGCACTGCCGCTTACGGATTGGTATACGGTGGCGCGAGGCATAGTGTTTCGAGCGGGTGAAGGGTCCGCCCCGACATCTCGGCGCGGGCCTTCAATCGTCCGTTTCCGGCGCTGCCCTCCACGGTCTCACATTATACCGCCGCCGGCTCGATCTTCTCAATCTTGGTGAAGATGACCTTACCGTCTTCGAGGTCAGCTCGGATCAGGTCGCCGTCGGCGAACCGACCGAGCAGGATCTGCTCGCTCAGCGGGTCCTCGATCACCCGCTGGACAGCTCTCCTGAGCGGCCTCGCGCCGAACGCCGGATCGAAGCCTTCCTTCGCCAGCACTTCCTTCACGTCGTCGCTCAACTCGAGGTCCATTCCCTGAGCCTTGAGTTGTTCGCGGACTCTGTTGACCATCAGGATGACGATTTCCAGAATCTGCTGGGCGGTGAGCGAGTGGAACACCATCACCTCGTCCACTCGGTTCAGGAACTCCGGCCGGAAGACCTTCTTCATCTCCTCGGTCACGCGGTTCTTCATGCCCTCGTAGGCTCGCGCGTCCTCGTCCACCTTCTTGGCGGACCGGAATCCTATGCCGTCGCCGCCGCTTATCTGCGCCGCGCCGATGTTCGAGGTCATGATGATGACTGTGTTCTTGAAGTCCACGACCCTGCCTTGCGCGTCGGTCAACCGTCCGTCCTCCATTACCTGCAGGAGGATGTTGAACACCTCGGGGTGCGCTTTCTCGATCTCGTCGAGCAGTACGACGGAGTAGGGCTGGCGGCGCACCGCCTCCGTGAGCTGTCCGCCCTCTTCGTACCCGACGTATCCTGGAGGCGCTCCGACGAGCCTCGACACCGCGAACCGCTCCATGTACTCGGACATATCAATGCGGATGAGGTTGTCTTCGTTGTTGAACAGGAAAGATGCCAGCGCCCGGGCGAGCTCCGTTTTGCCGACGCCGGTGGGGCCGAGGAAGACGAACGAACCCGACGGCCTCTTCGGATCCTTCAGGCCCGATCGCGCTCGGCGGATCGCCCGGGATACGGCCTCGATCGGCTCGTCCTGACCGATTATCCGCTCGTGCAGCGACTGCTCCATGTTGAGCAGTTTCGCGGTCTCCGCCTCCACCAGGCGTGACACCGGTATGCCTGTCCAACTGAATACTATGTGCGCGATCTCATCCTCGGTGACCACCGGTTCGGATTTGTCCTGTCCGTCGTGCCACTGCTGATCGAGGTCGCGAATCTTCTCGGTCAGGTATCTCTCCTGAGCCTGAAGTTCGATCGCGCGGTCGTACTGATAGGTGCTCGGCAGCGATTCGAGTTCCTGCGAGACGTCGCGCAACTCGGACTTCGCGGCGCGGATATCGGCGGGCGGGAGCGCGCGCTGGAGCCGCACCCTCGATGCCGCCTCGTCGATCAGGTCTATAGCCTTGTCGGGGAGGCATCTGTCCGTGATGTATCGGTCAGCCAGCTGTGCCGCGGCGATGAGCGCGTCGTCGCTTATCTTCACGCTGTGGTGCGCCTCGTACCTATCTCTCAGTCCCTTGAGTATGTCTATCGCTTCCTCGACTGAGGGTTCGCGGACCTGAACCGGCTGGAACCGGCGCTCGAGTGCCGCGTCGCGCTCAATGTACTTCCTGAACTCGTCCATCGTGGTCGCGCCGATGCACTGAAGTTCGCCCCGAGCGAGAGCCGGCTTCATGATGTTCGATGCGTCAATCGCGCCCTCGGCTGCTCCCGCTCCGACCAGTGTGTGCAACTCGTCAATAAACAGTATCACCTCGCCGCTCGCCTTGCGGACCTCGTCCATAACGCGCTTCATGCGTTCCTCGAACTCGCCGCGGTACTTCGTGCCTGCCACTACCCCTGCGAGGTCCAGCGCGACGATGCGCTTGTCTTTTAGCATCTCAGGGATGTCACCGGAGGTGATGCGCTGCGCCAGTCCCTCCGCGATGGCCGTCTTTCCGACTCCGGGCTCTCCTATGAGCACGGGGTTGTTCTTGGTCCTTCGGCTCAGTATCTGGATGACGCGCTCGATCTCGGTGTGTCTGCCGACCACAGGGTCGAGCTTGTCCTGCCGGGCCATGTCGGTGAGGTCGCGGCCGAACTCGTCCAGTGTCGGCGTACGGGATCTGGTTCGTGCCGACTGCGTGGTAGTGTCGGTATCCTGAAGGCCGGTCACCTCGCGCCGCGTTCTCTCGAGGTCAACGCCCAGCTTCCCGAGAACTCGCGCAGCCAGGCCTTCTCCCTCTCGTATCAGACCGAGAAGCAGGTGCTCCGTGCCGATGTAGTTGTTGTTGAGCTGTCGGGCTTCGTCGTACGCCAGATCAATGACCCGCTTGGCGCGCGGCGTGAGCTGCATGTCCTGGCCGAGACGTCCTTCGCCTCGGGTGACTTGCCCTTCTACCTCGGATTTGATTCTGTTCAGGCTCACGCCCATCCGGTCGAGTATTCGGGCCGCCACGCAGTCGTTCTCGCGCACCAGGCCGAGAAGCAGGTGCTCCGTGGTTACGAAGTTCTCGCCGAGATTTCCCGCTTCTTCCTGGGCGAAGAAAATGACTCTGCGCGCTCGCTCGGTAAACCTCTGCCACATATCGCTATCCCTCCTCTGCGCTGGAATGGTTTCTTGCTGTCAAATGAGTATACCCTGCCTCTGGAGCACGGTGAACCCCTACATACTATGACGTCCGAAAGAGAGAATCGGTTCTCAGCTTTCCACTGGGAGCACCAACTGCGCGCCCTCTCTGTTCGACACGAGTCTCGCGCGTATCAGTTTCGCGCGCCGGATGTCCTCGTTGATGCTGCCCGTGTCTCTGTGCCGGGGCAAGTTTCCCAGCCGCATGGACACCAACATCTCGCAGAAGTCCGCGAGTCGAAAGCTAGTCGTCAGCCCGAGAGCCGACGCAAGGCGCAGGATGGACATGCACAGAATCGCTTCGCGGCCCGTTAGAGTTCGGGCGCCGAGGAGCTTGTCCTCCGCCTCCTGGACAGCAAGCCGAAACTCCTCGGCGTCGGCCAAAATGCGCCTCGCCTTTCGTTCCCTCTCTATGAGGTGATCGGCGGCCGCGCGCACGCGCGATGCTATCTCTCTCTCCGAGAATCCGATCGTTGTCTCGTTCGAAACCTGGTACACGTGTCCGATGGCATCGGTGCCTTCGCCGAAGAGTCCTCTAACCGACGTCTTCAGTTTGGCGGCGGCCGTGAGAATGTCCGTCGCCTCGCCCAGAAAGCCGAGCCCGGCGAGGTGCAGCAACACGGACAGCCTGAGCCCAGTGCCCACGTTGGCGACGGACGAGGTCAGGTATCCGTAATTATCGGCACGCGCGTACCTGATCTTCCCTGCCAGGAATGCATCGAACTCGCGGGCCATGTGCAGTGCCGTCATGGGCTGAAACCCCGGTAGAATGCACTGAATCCTCAGATGGTCCTCCTCGTTCACCATCAGGCTCAGCGTGCCCGGCTCGTTGACGACGACCAGTCGGTGATTGCCTCCGTTCACCTGCTCCCTGCTTGCGACGTGTGCGTCCACAAGGCTCTGGCGCTCGAGACTGCGCATATTCCCGGGATCGAGGACTCGCAGTCTGCCGAAACGTCCCTCTGATTCGCGGACGGCCTTCAAGACCATGGCCGCGGCGTGCTTTAGCTCGGCATCGCCGGCCCTGAGTGGAAAGGGAATGCCCTCTACGTTTCGCGCAAGACGTGCGCGAGTGGACAGTACCACGTCTTCCGCCGGGCCGGTGGAGCAGACCCAAGCGGGAAGCGTCATGTCGTTGGCCCGATATGCCTGTGTTCTCATGCCTGCTTGTTTTGAGAGGCGGATCCCTGCAGGTCTGCTACCAGTGTGTCCACCACATCAACGAACACCACATAGCAGATACTGCAGCCCACGGTGCCCGAATCGCGGACCTCGGCCTGAGTCATTCCACATCCGGGGCAAACCTTTGTTCGGTGCGTTTCGTCGTGCACGAGTGGACCTTCACTCGTTGCGTAGTGGAGCAGATCGGTGAGCAGTAGTCCCTTTTCGCCGAATCGAACGCGCTCGCGGTCGGCGGCACAGCGCCCACAGAGTCGGAACTCCTGTCGGAGACTCTCCCCGACCACCCTGCGGATCGAAAACTCCGCGGCCCGCGCGCGGCAGGACTCGCAGAGCGATGATGCCATCAGATCGGGACGCCCTCTGTGCTGGTCAGCCGGTGGAATGCTTCCGTCAGCCGCTCGGTGATGGGTCCGGGCCGCCCGTCACCGATCCTGCGTCCGTCGAGTTTCACCATGGGGATGACTTCGGCTGCCGTTCCTGTTAGGAAGCTCTCGTCGCACGTGTAGACATCGAAAAGTGTGAAGAGCCTCTCCTCCACGTCCAGATCCATCTCTCGGGCGAGGTGAATGACCGTGTTTCGCGTGATTCCCTCGAGTATTCCGGCGTAGGTCGGCGGAGTAGCGATGGCGCCGTCCTTGACTATGAAGATGTTGTC
>JAGONM010000047.1 GCA_017993055.1 Armatimonadota bacterium | reverse complement strand
ATCATGCCCTGCGCCGCGAAGAAGTTCGAGTCGGAGAGGCCCGAGATGTTCTCGAGCGGCTACCAGGATGTGGACTACGTCCTGACGACCCGCGAGGCGGCGGGCATGATCAAGGAGGCGGGCATTGACCTGCCGAACCTGCCGGACGGCGAGTTCGACCTCCCGCTGGGGATGTCTACCGGCGCGGGCGTGATCTTCGGCGCCACCGGCGGCGTCATGGAGGCCGCGATCAGGACCGCATATGAGGTGCTGACGGGCCGCGCGCTGGACAACCTCGAAGTGACCGCAGTCCGCGGCATGGACGGCATCCGCGAGGCGACGGTGGACATTGACGGCTTGAAGGTGAAGGCCGCCGTGGCTCACGGTCTGGCGAACGCCCGCACTTTGCTCGAGGCGATAAAGAACGGCGAGTCGGACCATCACTTCATCGAGGTGATGGCGTGCCCCGGCGGATGTCTGGGCGGCGGCGGACAGCCGTTCCCGACTACCCCTGAGGTCAGGATGGCCCGCGCGAAGGCCATCTACGAGGCCGACAGGGGACTTCCCATGCGCAAGTCGCACGAGAACCCGGCGGTGATCGAGCTCTACGAGCAGTTCCTCGGCAAGCCGAACGGCGAGATGTCGCACAAGCTGCTGCACACTCACTACACGGTGAGGGAGAGCAACCCCGCCATCGAGATGCCGGAGGAACTGGCGGGTACGCGCTAGAGGCCGATCTGCGGCCGCAGGCTCTATACGAGGGTCAATGGAGCGCGGCAGGGGCGTCCGTCATGTATCGCTCGAGACTCGTTTCGGGCGGCGCAGGACGCGCCCCTGCCGGTTCTTATTCGGGTCCAGTTCGCTGACCCGGGATCGGAAGTCTGACACTATGGAACACGATCATTCGCACAACATTCGGATAGATGAGAGCGTAAACATCGGCGGCTACATGCAGCCGGATCAGATATGGGGCATACTCAACGAGGTGAAGCCGCCTGACCAGGAGGAACTCGATTCGATCCTCGAGACGGCGCGCGCGCTGAGGGGGCTAGACGACCGGCAGTTGGCGGCGCTCCTTGCGATCACGGACGCGGGCATGATGGAGCAGATGTTTCAGGCCGCCCGGGAAGTCAAACAGACGGTCTACGGAAAGCGCGTCGTGTTCTTCGCGCCGCTGTACCTGTCGAACTACTGCACGAACAACTGCCTCTACTGCGGGTTCCGGCACGACAACAAGGACCTCACCCGCACTCATCTCGAACCCGAGCAGATTCGTGAGGAAGTCGCGGTATTGCTCGCCGAGGGGCACAAGCGGCTGCTGCTCGTGGCCGGAGAGGACCCGCGCAAGTCATCCATCGAGTACCTGGAGGAAGCAATCTCTGCGGTCTACGGTACGCACACGGAAGACGGCGAGATACGGCGCGTGAACGTCAACGCCGCGCCGATGACGGTCGAGGACTTCCGCAGGCTCAAGGCATGCGGCATCGGCACGTACCAGATATTCCAGGAGACATACCATCCCGAGACGTACAAGTACGTGCATCCGAGCGGAAAGAAGGCTGACTACTTGTGGCGGCTGACGGCGCTCGACCGCGCGATAGAGGCCGGGATAGACGACGTCGGCATCGGCCCGCTTTTCGGCCTCTACGACTTCCGGTACGAGTGTCTCGCACTGCTCTCCCACATCCGGTACCTGGAGGCGAAGTTCGGGATCGGGCCGCACACCATATCCATCCCGAGGCTCGAGCCGGCGCTCAATGCCCCGGTCGCCGTGGAGCCGCCCCACCCCGTTTCGGACACGGATTTCCGCAAGATCGTGGCCGCTCTGAGGCTGGCAGTCCCCTACACCGGCATGATCCTCTCTACCAGGGAGCAGGCCGACCTGAGGGATGAGCTTTTCGCCCTGGGAATCTCACAGATCAGCGCGGGCTCGTGCACTTCGCCCGGCGCGTACAAGAAGAAGGCGCAACACGCCCCTGAGGCCGAGCAGTTCGAGATCGGCGACACCCGGAGCCTGGCGGAGTTGATCGAGACGCTCTCCGAGAAGGGCTATATCCCGAGTTTCTGCACGGCCTGCTATCGGCTCGAGCGAACCGGCGACCGGTTCATGTCGCTGGCGAAGGCCGGGGACATCGGGCACATGTGCCTGCCGAACGCGATCATCTCGTTCCAGGAATACCTGCTCGACCACGCGACCCCCGAGGCGAGAGAGGCCGGTGAGCGGTTGATTGACGAGCAGCTCGAGGAGCTTCCGGAGACACACCGCCAGAGGGTCAGACTGATGCTCGACGCGCTGCGCGAGGGCAAGCGGGACTTGTATGTCTAGTGCGCTACTGGACAAGGCCCGCCGCACCGGCGAACTGACGCGGGATGAGATCATCGGCCTGCTCGCGCTCTCCGACGAGGACGATATCGCCGCGCTGGTGGCGGCCGCCGACGCGGTGCGGAAGGAATGCGTCGGAGACGACGTGCACATCCGCGGGCTGATCGAGTTCTCGAACATCTGCGCGCGGGACTGCCTCTACTGCGGCCTGCGGAGGGACAACGCGGACGTCCACCGTTACCGCATGCCGATCGAGGAGATCGTCGAGACGGCGGCCGGAATCGCGGCGAAGGGCATCGGCACGATCGTCCTCCAGTCCGGCGAGGACCCCTGGTTCACCGCCGGGCGGATGGCGGAGATCATCAGGGGCATAAAGTCGCGGGCCGACTGCGCTATCACGCTCTCCGTCGGAGAGCGGTCCTGGGACGACTACCGCATCATGAAGGAGGCCGGCGCCGACCGCTACCTCCTGCGCCACGAGACCGCGAGCCCCGATCTGTACGCGCGGCTTCACCCGGACTCGGAGTTCTCCAACCGGCGCGAGTGCCTGCACAACCTTCGGGAACTCGGCTATCAGGTCGGCGCAGGCTGCATGGTGGGCCTCCCGGGGCAGACGGTCGAGGACATGGCGAGCGACGTGGAGTTCCTGCGCGAACTCGACGCGGACATGATCGGCATCGGGCCGTTCATCGCCCACCCCAACACCCCGCTCGCGGAGTGCCCCGGCGGAGACCTCACGCTTACGCTCAAGATGATCGCGGTCGTGCGGATCGTCACCCGAAATGCCCTCATGCCGGCGACTACGGCGATGGGCACCATTGACGAGTTCGGGCGCGAGAAGGCCCTGCAGGCGGGCGCGAACGTTGTGATGCCGAACTACACTCCGCTGAAGTACCGCGTGGACTACGAGATATACCCGAACAAGAGGTGCATCAACGAAGAGCCCGAGTTGTGCGACGGCTGCATGAGGGCTCGCATCCTCTCGATCGGCCGAACGGTGGCGGAAGGGCCGGGACACTCGTACAAGAGAAGATAGCGCCCGATTCCCGTCTACTGCTCGCTGAAGAGCACCGTGCTCAGGTAGCGCTCGCCTGTGTCCGGCAGGATCACCACGATCAGCTTGCCCCTGTTCTCCTCACGCTTCGCCACCTCGACCGCCGCCCAGGCCGCCGCCCCGCACGAAATCCCCGCGAGGATTCCCTCCTCCTTCGCCAGTCTCCTGGCGGTCACCAGAGCGTCGTCGTTCGTGACGCGGATCACCTCGTCCAGCAGTTCGACGCGCAGTACCCCCGGCACGAAACCCGCGCCGATACCCTGGATCTTGTGCGGGCCGGGCTGACCGCCCGAGAGCACCGGAGAGTCGTCGGGCTCCACCGCGACGGCCTTGAACCCGGGCTTCAGCGGCTTGATGTACTCCGCCACCCCGGTGATGGTGCCGCCCGTCCCGACTCCGCTCACGAAGAGGTCAACCCTGCCGTCGGTGTCCCGCCAGATCTCCGCCCCGGTGGTCTCGCGATGGACCCTCGGATTGGCGGGGTTGTCGAACTGCATGGGCATGAACGAGTCGGCAGTCTCGGCTGCGATTTCCTGCGCCCGTCTGATAGCGCCCTTCATCCCCTCGGCGCCCGGGGTGAGCACCAGTTCGGCCCCGAAGGCCTTCAGCAGGTTACGGCGCTCCATGCTCATCGTCTCGGGCATGGTCAGAAGCAGCCTGTACCCGCGGGCGGCGCACACCATCGCCAGCCCGATGCCGGTGTTTCCGCTGGTCGGCTCGATGATCAACGTGCCAGCCTTGATCAGGCCCTTCTCCTCGGCGTCCCCGATCATGCTGAGGGCTATCCGCTCCTTGACGCAGCCCGCGGGATTCTGAGACTCGAGCTTCGCCGCGACCTCGGCGGCGGCCCCTTCGGCCAGCTTGTTGAGCCTGACGAGCGGCGTGCCGCCGATCAGCTCGGTCACGTCACCGGCGATCTTGCTCATGACTGTCCTCCATGCCTCAAAGTTGTCTCACACACTCCAGAACCTCGGCGGCGTGTCCCTCGACCTTCACCTTGCGCCAGATCCTGCGAATCGTGCCTTGCCGATCTATCACGAATGTCATCCTCTCGATGCCGAGGAAAGTGCGCCCGTACATGGATTTCTCCTTCATCGCCCCGTAGGCCAGCATGACCTGCCTGTCGGCGTCGGACAGCAGCGGGAAGGGCAGGTCGAGCTTCGACGCGAACCGCTCGTGCGTCCTGACGCTGTCGGAGTTGACGCCGAGGACGACCGCCCCGGCTCTCCCAAACTCATCTATCGCATCCCGAAACTGGGACGCCTCCGCCGCTCACCCGGAAGTGAAGTCCTTCGGGTAGAAGTAGAGCACGACGTGCTTCTTCTCCCGGAAATCCGCCAGGGCTATGGTGTTTCCGCCGGTCGCCGGAAGAGCGAACTCCGGCGCCGCGTCTCCTTCGCGCAGCATCTCCCGTGACTCCTCCTAGAGCGAGAACCGCTCCCAGTGGATGTTCCTCCTCGGAACACCCAAGCTCTGTAGAATGCGCCTGACATGATTCATCATGGCGGCCGGCCCGCAGACGTAGAAGCTCTTGCCGGCGAGGTTCGCCCCGCATTCCCGCAGGATCAGATCGCGGCTGACGTGCCCCCGATCACCCTGCCACCCGTCGTCGGGTTTGTTGAGCACATGGACGACGCGCAGACCGAGGCCGCCGGAACTCGCAATATCGTCAAGTTCCTTGCGAAATACGATGTCGCCTTCGGTCTCGTTGCCGTAGACCAGGAGCGCCTTCACGTCCGACGAGGCCGCTCTCATCGCGCGGATCATGCTCATCAGCGGCGTGATTCCGATGCCTCCCGCGATGAAGACCAGGTCGTTCTCCGACGGGCGCATGGCGCTCGAAAAGACCCCGAACGGGCCCTGAACGGCCACCAGGTCGCCCTTGCGCGCCTGCCTGACGGTCGCGGTGAAGTCGCCGGAGTTCTTTATCGTGAAGCTCAACACCCCGGACTCGAGCGGCGCGGATGAGATGGTGAAGGGGTGCTCCTCCGAAGGCACGGCGCTGCCTCTGAGGAAGCGAATGAACGCGAACTGCCCGGGAACGTGGCGGACGATCGCGCGCCGCGTCGGCGCGAGCCTCAGTGTAGTCACGTTCTCCGTCTCCGGAGTGACGTCCAGCACGACATGCGGCGATCCGGCCGCCCTGCTCGGGGCGATCAGCTTCGTGTAGACGTAGGCGCATGCGGCGACTGCGAGGAGGGTCAACGGAACGATCCGGAATGCAGGGGCCTCGCGGACCTGGCCCACAAACGAGGCATGCGCGCATCCGAGCAACAGGGCTGCGACGGCAAGAAGATTGTGGCCTGCCCGCCACCGCTCGAAGCTGATCCGGAGAGTCAGGCGGTACAGGCTGGTCAGAGCCAGACACACGAGGAGCATCAGAGAGAGCTTGCCGACGAGTATTCGCGGGCTCTGGTTGAACGAGGTCAGCAGGCTCCATCCTCCGTGTGCGGCGGCTACCAGCACCGGGTGGGCGGCGAGGAGCATCACGGCGCAGATTGCCATCGCCCGGTGGAATCGGAAGACCGTGTCCAGCCCGACTCCCCGCTCGATCCACCTCGACCTCGACGCGAGCACGAACTGCAGGGAGAGGACCGTCAGTCCGCTCAACCCGAACCACAGAGCGGCTATGATCAACCGCGAATCCTCCCCCATCACGCCGAACGCCATCGAGGCCGTCAAGGGGGCGGCAAGTGCGAGCAGATGCAGCACGACTTTGGTTGCCATGATACAGTCCTTGTTCCCCCGACGGGGCATCTGTAAACCACGCGGTTCGCGCTGACGAGGACTACCGGCACGCACGCATTTACGGCAGGGAAGACCCGCCGCGTCTCAAAGGCAGGAGCAGCGCGCCCACGGCCCCCAGCAGCGCCGCGCCGGCGCACAGCCACAGCGCCGACGAGAACGACCCCGCCGCATCCGCCATCGCCCCGGCCACTGACGGACCCGCCGCCTGCCCGATCCCGAAGAAGAGCGTGATGAATCCCAGGGCGGCCGGAGCCAGCCTGGAGCCCAGCAAGTCGCCGCACGTTGCCGCCATGATCCCCGGAATGCTCCATGCCGAGAGACCAAACAGAACCGCCGATAGGGTGAATCCGGCGGGAGCCGGCCACAATGGGAACAGGCTGAAGGCCAATGCGTGGACCCCGTAGACGATGGCCAGCGCCCCCTTTCGCCCGATGCGGTCCGACACCGACCCCCAGATCAGTCCGCAGATCAGGCTGAACCAGCCCATCACCATGAACAGCCGTCCCGCCTCGGCTTGCGTGTAGCCGCCGTCGGCGATCAGGGACTTCGTGAAGAAGGTCATGTATATGATGTACGAGAACCCGAAGGCGACATAGACCAGGCCCAGAAGCCACACGATCGGCTTGTTGTAGACGTCGCCCAATCGCATCGGGCCGCGTTGTCCGGAAGAGGCGGCCCGCTCCTCGGGACCGGCGCCGACCGGTCTCAGGCCGAGGTCGGAGGGTTCGTTGCGCAGAAGCGCGGCGGCGGCGACCGTCAAGACCAGCGCCGCCCCGCCGAAGATGAACCAGCACGCGCGCCATCCGCCGCCGCCGTACACCGCCAGGATGCGGGTAACCAGCGGCCCGGTTACGATCAGGGCGATGGACGAACCCGCCACTGCCACGCCCGCGGCGAGGCCCCGCCGACGCGGCGCAAACCACGAGGACATTAGTCCCATCGTCGGTACGTTGCTGGCTCCGCTGCCGATGCCGGTGAGAGTCCGCCAGACCGCCGCGGAGGCGAAGTCGCCTGCAGTCCCGGTCATCATCATGGCAATGGCCGCCAGCGCGAGCCCGGATGCGATGACCGCGCGTGGCCCGAAACGCGAGGCTAGCGCGCCGCCGACGACGCAGGACGCAAGGTAGCCCACCAGATTCGCGGTGGCAAGCCCTCCCGCCTGAGTGTTGTCCATCCCCAGACCCGCCTGCATGGACGGAAGCACGACCGAGTACGCGAACCGCCCCAGTCCCAACGAACCGAATACGACCATGGTGCCCATGCCGAGCACGATCCAGCCGTAGTGGAATCGCATGGTCTCGGGAACGGAGTTCGGAGTTGCCGCCAAAGCCATCCTCCCATGCCCCGCAATGCCGACCCTGCGCCCCGAGAGACGAGTACATCGGCCAGGACAGGCGTTGCGGGAAGCGCCTGCAGGTGCATGGTTCCCTGTTCGCGATCTACGGCGTGTTTCCTCGTTGGGCTGACGAACCCCTCCGCCTTACTGCATTCGGGGTTCTGTGAGAACGGAAGCGACTCGAAGCCTGTTAGGGGGCATATACGACCAACTCCGGAGACCCGGGAAGTTGAAATCAACTACCAGGTTCCGGAGTCCGTCGTAAACAGGTTGGGAGCGGGGGCATCCTTCGTCAGCTTGCACCAATCGCGCTCGCTGAGTGGATGGTCAGACGGTACCAGCTGGCGAAGAATCGCAGGCGCTAGTGTCTTCGCGAGCCCTAGTTCGCCAAATTCTCACCACGTGATATGACATCTTAACGCGGCCATGCAATAATGAAGATGTCCCGAAGGCGTTTCTGCAACTACCATAGGAGGGTCAGGAGATGGCACACGACATCTGGATCGAGAATGGGTCCGCGTCCATGATGTACTATGGGGATCCGCCGTGGCACGGACTTGGAACGGAACTGCACGAGCCTGCAACGGCCAGAGAGGCCATCGAGGCCGCAAGGCTGGATTACCAGGTGCTCAAGAAGCCAGTGTTCGCCCGCGACGAAGGCGACGTCCACACCTCTCCGCTGCAAACGAAGCTGTTTGCGCTTGTGCCGTCCGACAGATGGGGGAAGAACGATTGCCCTGTCTACGGCATCGTGAGTGACCAGTATGCACCGCTGCAGAACGGCGAGGCATTCGAGTTCTTCGATCCGATCGTCGGGGCCGAAGCGGCGATCTACCACACCGCTGGCGCTCTCGGAAAGGGCGAGCGGGTCTGGATACTGGCGAAGCTCCCTTCGAACATCAGAGTCGTCGGCGACGACATCGTGGACAAGTACCTCCTGCTGAGCAACAGTCATGACGGCAAGAACAGCGTTCAGGTCAAGTTCACGCCGATCAGGGTGGTCTGCCAGAATACTCTCACGATGGCTCTGAGCGAGGGACCTACGATAAAGGTTGCCCACACTCGTGATCTCCACCAACGTCTGGATCAGGCACGGCAGATGCTGGGGCTCGTGAATACCCGGTACGGCGAGATAGAGGCGGCGTTCCGCCAGATGGTGCGGGTTCAGATGAACGGCGATCGCCTCGACGACTACCTGCGTTTCGTCTTTCCAGACCCGGCTGATCCACTGAATGAGCGGGCAGCTGAACGCGTGCAGAACAACCGGCAGTGGAGCGAGTATCTCTTCGACCAGGGGAAAGGGAACGCCGCCCCGGGGGTCAAGGGCACTCTCTGGGCTGCGTACAACGGCGTCACGGAGTACATTGACTACGGACCCACATACGGCGGGCACACCAGGCGTCTCGGCAGTTGCTGGTTCGGCAACGGATATCTGACAAAGGCGCGCGCGTTTCGCGTGGCGGAGGCGAAGCTCGACACGTGGTCCAGGAACTGAGCAAGAGGAGGGGATATGCTGCGGTACTCGGTCTCACACAGAAAGCGGTTGATAGACAGCAAGCCCTGGCAGGATCACACCGGTCCGTTGCTGGTCTGGGATCGGGAACTGAAGGAGTGGGTGGCGCCCACGGACCTGAGATGCACTGAATGGATAGACTCCGTGCCGATCAGCGACGAAGAGGCAGCGCGGGTCGTGGAGACGGGGGAGCTTTCGGAGAGCATCCTCCGCAGGCTGGAGTACGAGATGCCCGATCCGTGGGATGATTGAGCACCCTGTGCCTATGCGCGCGGCTGTGAATAGTCAAGGAGACTCAACTGCGTCTGGAGCAGCTGTTGACACCTGTCGCCAGCAACGAACTGCAAGCGTACGTTACAGCCAGAGGAGGAGGACATGGTGAACTCAGTGTTTCCGGCACCGGACAGGTCAAACCTTCATCCCGGACCTAAGGCGCCGGGCAAGACGGATGCTGATATCGGCTACGCGGTCGGCCAGTTGGCCGACGGCCGGCCATTCAGAGCTGAGATGTGGGCGGAGGATGGTGTCTCAGTGCTTGCCTTCTTCTTGTCAACTCGGGGAATCGAATACCTCTCCAGGGATGATCTGATCAGCCTTCTCGAATCTAATGGCCTGGTCGAGTTCCTAAGTGAAGATAAGCGCTTTCTCGGAGTCGCCAAATTCAAGGATCCCTCAGGGAATGAGATGTTCTCGCTCAACGTTGTCATCGGCGACGAGGACGAACTCTACGCTGATTCGAGCGTGAAGCTGAGTCGGTACACGAACAACGACAGGCAGCCATAGACGCGCAGACGCGTCACGCCGGATCGCCCTGCAGGTCACGCCACGCATCAAGGTACTTGTTCAGGCGATCCGCGTCCTTCGGAGTGATCTGCCGTAGTCTGAGCACATTGAGGTTGTCTTCCAGATCCGCCAGCTTGACCGATCGAGCTGTGGGGTCTGTTCGGATACGGGCGAGGTAGTCGGAGTATTCCTCGCCGTCGCGCCGGGTCAGTTGATCGATGAGAGCCAGGACATCCTCCGAGCAGCCCTGGTCTCTCAGTCCGTCGAACGTCCATGACGTGTCTTCCACCACGTCATGCAGCACGGCGGCCATCATGCCGATCTCCGTATCCTGCTTGAGCATCACTCTCAGCGGATGGAGGATGTAGCTCTCTCCGGCTTTGTCCTTCTGACCCTGGTGTGCCCGGACGGCGAGAACGACAGCATCTTCAAGCGTCATTCGTCCCTCCTCACTGAGTTCTGCAGGCGCGATCAATCACGCGCTTCTGCCATCGGATGATAACACAGCAATCATGCTCCGAGCAATGACGTTGGGCGGACGCAGGTGCCCTAGTGCCGGAGGTCGCAGAGATGTTGCCTAGCGCGAGTATCTCGGAAGCCCACGCGACTCTTGACACCTTCCTCTTTGTGGGCTAAGATGAGGCTGTTCCGCACGGGCGTTCGTGCGGATGGTCGGCGGCCCGGCACCTGCCAGCGACCGGAGCGATCCACCTTCCGGTCATAGAGGCGCTCCTCTAAGCCTCCGGGTAGGTCCGACCCCGCCATTCCTGGTGACACGCGTCACGCGCAAGCGACAGCAATGGTCGCTTCGCAGCGCCGGACTTCCGGCGACTCAGGCTCAACCGGGGCTTCGCAGATCGGGAGCAGATAACCATGGGCGAAGATTCGAATTCCACGATCAGCAGCATCATTGATAACCGTGGCGAGAACACTCTCCTGGCCGGGATCAAGCGGATGGGCGGCGGCGGTCAGGAGATCAGCATCGCAACCGCCTTCTTCTCCCTCGATGCCCTCCTCCTCCTGGCCGATGACCTCGCCGAGTACGAGCGCATCCGAATCCTGTTCGGGGACGATGCCAACCCGAAGCAGCGCCGGCAGCTCCTCACCATGCTCAGGATGAAGTCGGACACCGACCTCCTGAAGCAGCGGGAGAACGCGCCGCTCCTCACCGCTCTGCAGAAGATGGAGGCGCTCTTCCTGGAGGGCCGAGTCGAGGCCCGATGCTACACCCCGAAGAAGTTCCATGCAAAGGCATACCTTGTCGCCCGCCCAAGAATCCATCCGTCTCGGATGGCGGTCATCGGCAGTGGGAACTTTACGCGGCCCGGGCTCGAGCAGAACATCGAACTCAACGTCGAACTGACGCCCGAGCAGACCTCCCAGCTCGCCGAATGGTACGAGGAGATGTGGGCGGAGGCGCAGGAGGATGTAGTCACAGACGATGTCCTCGCGGAGATCCGCCGGCAGATCACCCTCTACGAGCCCTACATCCTCTACCTGAAAGCCCTTTACACCTGGGGGTTCGACCGACACGGGCTGCCTACCAGGGATACGAGCCGGCTGCTGAACATGCTGGATAAGCATCAGGAGGAAGGCTACGGCCAGGCCCTCAAGATCATCGAGCGGCAGAACGGTGTCATGATCTGCGACGGAGTCGGTCTCGGTAAGAGCTTCATCGCCCTCGCCCTCATGGAGTACTACCTTCGCGAAGGCAAGAAGGTCCTGCTGATCGCGCCCAAGAACATCATCGAGAATAGCTGGAAGTTCTATCTCAACGACTATCTCTCACGCTACCGAGAACCCTACGGAAGCATTCACTACGAGGCGATGACCGCCTTCGGCTACGACCCGGAGGATCCCGACGTGAAGGACGAGGACCTCTGGCTGCTTGACGGGCTCGCAAGCCAGGTCGATGTTATCGTTATCGACGAGTCTCACAACTTCCGAACGACAAGCTCCAACCGCTACAAGAACCTCTGGCGGATCGTCGAGCCGTTCGACGGCAACAGGAAGAAGCTCATTCTCCTGACCGCGACCCCGCTCAACACCGCCTATCAGGACATCAGCGCCCAGCTTGCCCTCGTGACCCACGAGAAGGGCTCCATCGGGGCGTACACCGTCCAGCAGATCAGGAAGTACGCGAACGCTCTCGACAAGGACAAGCCGGAATACGACCCATCCGGACAGCTTGCTCTTCACCTCGCGGAGACTCCGAGCGAAGGGCTCAACCGCGTGCTTGAGGCCGCCCTCATCCAGAGAAGCCGCAAGACCTGCAAGGCCCTCTCCCGCGCGGCCGGCAGACCTCTCCGCTTCCCGAAGCGGAAGGACCCTGAGTGCATCGAGTGTACCATCGGCGCGGAGAGCGAGGAGTACCGCAAGCTGATCAACGGAGCCGAGCGAATCTTCCGCCCCGGCGTCGTCTACTTGAGGGAATTGCAGAAGGCGACCCAGGAGGCGAAGGAGCAGCCGGAGAGCGTCGAGGGGAAGAAGACTCCGCACGCCCCGAAGAAAGGTATCAGCCTCGCCGCGTTCCTGACGGAGCAGTACCGGTTCAAGCCCGAGCCGGGACAGAAGCAGTACACCGACGAGGTCCACCTCGCCGGTCTGGTGTACGCTAACACACTGAAACAACTCGAAAGCAGCCCTGTCGCCTTCCAGGGAATCATCCAGAGCCTCGCGGTAGGACTCCTCGCCCGGCTGAAGTTCGTCTTCGGAGATGCCGTGAGTGACGTTATCGAGGAGCACTCCCCCTGGGCCCGGACTCCTCTCCTTCCCGTGAACGAAGCCGAGCCGGAGGAGTGCGACAGCACCGATATCATCGAGGACGGCGATACCGTAGACGCCTCCGGCGACGAGGCGGACGAGTGGCTGCAGATTGCCGTCCGGTCGAGAGGACTGCAGAAGAAACTGCGAGACTTCACCGAGGAGAAGTACGACCGCGAACGATGGAAGAACGGAATCATCGCCGACCTCGGATACCTGCGACAGATTCACGACGCGATTCTGAAGGCGAGGCAGCAACCTGATCCCAAACTGGAACAGGTGTGCCCGGTCATCCTCGAGGAACTGGCGAAGAAGAGCCGCGTTCTCGTCTTCACCCAGAGCCGCCGGACCGCCGAGTATCTCGAACAGGAACTCAAAGCTCGGCTGACCGGCTTCAATGTCGCCCGGATAGATTCTCGTGTAGAGGACACCCGCGCCGCCATCCTGTATGCGTTCTGCCCATTCTACAACCCGGAGAAGCATGCGCCGTCCGTTCCCAAGCGGATTGACGTTCTGATCTCCACAGACGTGCTCAGCGAGGGCGTGAATCTCCAGGAGGCAGGGGTCATCCTGAACTACGACATCCACTGGAATCCGGTCCGGCTCATCCAGCGGATCGGCCGCGTTGACCGGCGACTCGACGAGAAGGACACTCGCCCGAATCCCCAGTTCTCGATCTACAACATCTTCCCCGCGCCGGAGATCAACAAGATCATCAACCTCGTCGGATCGGTCGAAAAGCGGACACTGAAGATCAGCAAGGCGCTCGGACTCGATGAGTCGTTCTTCAAGAGCACCGACCCGGCCGGAACGCTGAAGGAGTTCAACAAGCTCTACGAGGGCGAGATGAAAGCCGTGGATGTCGCTTCCACGAAGTACGTGGAAGTCTTCGACAAGCCTGACCCGGAGATCGCCGCACTCCTGGAGAAGCTCCCGCCCGGCGCATTCGGTGTGTGGGGCAACGCGCCGAAGGACGGGCTCTTTGCGCTCTTCACGATGGAAGCGACGGAGAAGGCCTCCGAGGCCGACAGGGCGAAATTCGCTCAGGTGATCGGAAGGCCGGTCCTGGTTCTGGAGCAGACGGGACTGCCGGTCTGTCATGACGCGGGAGAGATACTCGATATCCTCTCGAAGACGGTGGAGGGTGAATCCTCCGGCGTTCCGACGAACGAGGGCGAACTCTCGAAGCGCCTTACGAAGCTGAAGAACTCCGTGCGCGGGCTGTTCTCCGACATCGGGCTGCCCGGCACGATACTCCCCCGGCTCGAATGCTGGATGGAACTGCGGAAGGGGAACGGATAGATGATGATCAGGCCGCAGGACCTTCAGGTCATCAACGAGAGGGAGAAGCTCTTCGAGTTCCTCGGCTCAAAGTTGCAGTGGCCGGTATCCGCAGATGATACATTCATGTACCGCGTGGAACTTGAGGGAGAGAAGCTTCCCGAGACCTCGGTTGGACGCATTCCGCCCTTCACCGGTGGCGATCCCTTTGCGATCTTTCTGGTGGAATCGGAGAGGCCTTTCCTGCGAGGCGATCTCCGCGAGATACTTCGCCAGATAAGGGGGCAGATTCGGAAGCAGGCCGCGTTTGACAGCCGTGGTCTGGAAGAGATCATCTTCATCTGTGCATCCAGGCACTACGACGATATCCGCTTTGCCCACTTCACGGAGCAGGAAGGCCGTCAGCCAAGACTTAGTTCGTTCGGGTGGGATCGGGATTCGGGTCACGGCCTGCGCACGCTGTGCGAGTACAACCTTCCCGCCCTCACGCTGTCCGCAGACATGTTTGGCGAGGTTGACTGGAAGACAGCGAAGCCCGAGTGGCTCCGCGCCTGGAACGTTCAGCAGGTCACCGTACGCTTCTTCCTGACCTTCAAAGAGAGATTTCGCAAGTTCTTCGGGTATTTCCGGAAGCAGGGCGCCGAAGCTAAGTGGGCACACGACTTCACCCTTCAGACGTTCAGCCGGATCATCTTCCTGTACTTCATCCAGAAGAAGCCTGGACCTGACGGCAGGTACTGGCTGGGCAATGACAAGAACTTCCTGTCATCCTTCCTGGAGGCCTACAATGATTCCGCCTCGCCCAAGGACACCTTCTACTCAGACTGGCTGAGCGTGCTCTTCTTCGGGGCGTTCAACGGCAGCCCCACGGCTTCTCTCTCAAAGTACAGGAGCCGCTTCCCAGAGAGCGTGCTCGACGCACTCGCTTCTGCCCCATACCTGAACGGTGGGCTCTTCACTGAAACGGATTTGGACTCGGAGCTGGCATCTACTATCCCCGACGCTCTCGTCAAGGAGTACCTGGAGTTCCTCGATTCCTACAACTTCACCGTCGCGGAAACCACCCCTCTAGATGTGGAGGTGGCTGTGGACCCCGAAATGCTCGGCCGCATCTACGAGAGCATGGTGAACATCGAGACTGAAGATGGCGAGGAGTTCTTCGACGAGCGGGCAACTGCCGGCATCTTCTACACTCCACGCGTGGAGATAGACATGATGTGCCGTCTCGCGGTTGTAGACTGGCTCTGCAACC
Source organism: Armatimonadota bacterium (assembly GCA_017993055.1). Classification (NCBI taxonomy): domain Bacteria; kingdom Bacillati; phylum Armatimonadota; species Armatimonadota bacterium. Next base: position 8,877 of record JAGONM010000047.1, on the reverse strand, counting down.
ACCTCGGCGAAGAGAGGCGCAGCCTCTTCTACCGAACGATCTTCGCTTCCGCGCTGGCGGAAAAGGCCGACGCCGACAGGGAGATGATGGAAAACGGTCTGTGGGGAACGGTGGACTCCCTTCTGCGCGATATCACGGTCGTAGACCCCGCATGCGGCTCGGGCTCTTTCCTTGTGGGAATGCTGTTGGTTCTCGATGATCTGAGGGCGCGCGCCAATCAGATACTGGGTGAGAGGCAGCTCGCCCACACGCGCAGGAAAGACATCATCGAGAGAAGCCTCTACGGGGTGGACTGCAAGGAATGGGCCGTTCGCATGGCGGAACTGCGCCTGTGGCTTCAGCTCGTCGTCGAGACTGATCTGACCCAATCGGAGCTTGTGGACAGTCCGCTCCTGCCGAACCTGTCCTTCAAGGTTCGCGTGGGCGATAGCCTGGTGCAGGACATCGGGAAGGTCAACCTGTGCCTGCACCATTCGCACAGAAGGCTCTCCCCCGGCCTGTCGGGCCGGCTGGAGAGGTTGAAGGGAGCTAAGCGGCAGTTCTTCCGAAATGAGCCTTCCCACTTGTTCCCAAACAAGGAGCATCTGGAGGCTGAGGAGTTGTCGCTGTTCCAGGCAATCCTCCTGGAGAGACAGACCGCGGTGCGCCAGGAGATACAGCGGATTGATACGGAGAAGCTAGGCGGGAAGCAGGCCACGCTCGAGGGCGGCATTGTGGACTCGGTTTCAGAGAAGGACCGTGCCGTCCTCGAAGAGAGGAAGCAGACTCTCAGCGATGAACTCGATCAGCTCGTCACGGCGCGTGATGCTCTGAGCCGAGCGCAATCTCCGCCCTTTGCCTGGGATATTGCCTTCGCCGAGGTCTTCGAGATCGGCAATCGGGGATTCGATATCGTGGTAGGCAACCCTCCGTACGTGCGCCAGGAGAAGATAACCGATCCGTTGGAGCGCTGGAAGGACCCTGCGCAGTACAAGGCCCGGCTTCGGCGGTCGGTTTACGCCGCCTACCCGGACTTCTTTGGGTACCGCGCCCACAAGGTCACCGATCCCGACAAGCCGGAGGCCGGAGTCGCGCGGAAGATCGATGGGAAGAGCGATCTCTACATCTACTTCTACCTCCACGGCCTGAAGCTTCTCAATGAGAAGGGATCGTTCTGCTTCATCACTTCGAACTCATGGCTCGATGTCGGCTATGGAGCGGACCTGCAGGAACTGCTCCTGCGCCAGGGCCAGGTCAAGCTTGCCATAGACAACGAAGTCAGGCGCAGCTTCTCGGAGGCCGATATCAACACGGTGATAGTTCTTCTCTCTCCGCCGTGCGGCAAGACGGACTGCGGCCTCTCCCGGACCGCCCGCTTCGTCTCCTTCAGAGTTCCGTTCGAGGACTCGCTCTCCACCATCCTCTTCGAGGAGATTCAGGAAGCGGAGGGTCGTGTGAGCCGTCCGGAGTTCCGAGTTATCACAGCCCCGCAGTCCGCTCTGCTACAAGAAGGTATGAAGGAGGACGACGGGAAGGCGAAGCCGCCGAAGTACGCAGGCGGGAAGTGGGGCGGCAAGTACCTCCGCGCTCCGGATATCTACTGGACGATCATCGAGCGGGCGGGCGATCGGCTCGTCCCCCTCGGCTCTCTCGCCGAGGTTCGGCGCGGCTTCACGACGGGCGCGAATGATTTCTTCTATGTGCGCATGGAGGACAAGCAGAGACCGGATTCCCCGGATGTCCGAATAGTGACCGATGCCGGAACGACGCATGTTCTTCCACGGTCAGTTCTACGACCAGCCATCGTGCGGCCTGGTCACATCACAGTTCCGCGCCTTGAGGAGTCTGTGGCGGATTATCAACTCGTCTGTATCCCACCGATGGAGATGGAGAAGTTGCCGGCCAAAGTGCAGGAGTATGTGAAGTGGGGCAGATCACTGGGCTTTGCGGAAAGGTCCACGCTTCGCGGCAAGCGATTCTGGTACGTTATCGAGCCCAGAGAACCTGGGTGGATACTAACTCCGATGGTTCGAAAGCGCCGCTCGATGGTTGCCTGGAACGAAGGGCGTCTCCAGGTGGATCACAATCTCTTTGAGGTGCTACCTCATGCTCAGGTTAACTGCCAAGTGCTGCTGAGTTCGCTACTTGCTTCCTTCTCGGCGCTTGATGCAGAGCTAACTGGACGTGCGAACCTTGGTATGGGGGCCCTCAAGACCGAGGGGATGGATATCGAGCGTTTCACGGTACTGAACCCCAGCCTGCTTACTTCAGATGGGACTACCGCCTTGGCTCAAGCTTTCGAGAGGTGTGCTGACCGTCGCATAGAGATGCTCTGCGACGACGTCCGGAGGAACGACCGCAAGTCCCTGGATGATGCATTCCTTCTGGCAGCGGGTTTCGAGGACAAGCACGAACGTTCCCGGCTTGTGGATGAACTGGAAGATGCTGCTTGCCGGATGATCTGGCGTAGACAGGCCAAAGCAGGGAACACGCGCGAATCCCGGCAGACCTACGACGAGTGGCTGGCATCGGGCGAGCCCTTTGGTGATACCGGGCCTGAAGAGGATTCCTGAGGAGGAGATGGCCAAACTTACTCAACTCAACGGTTTCCAGGTAGCAGGACGATTGAGCGACTTACGCGAATTTCGCGACTTGTTCTGTCGCTATACCTACGAGCTGAGCCCTTCTGAACGCCCGTTTGGCGATCCCGAGCTAACTCCGGAGGGACAGGACATCAAGCGTAGTATGGACACAAAGCTGTTTGGTGTGATAGAGACCATGGGTCTGGCTGGGACCTACACAATAGTGGACTATACCGCTCCGCCTGCTCTGGGCGGGACTCGAAGGCAGATCGACCCCATGCGTAACATAGATCAACTCCATCGTTACGAGATACACCCTCGTCATATTGTGAGCATGATCGATACGACCATTGGCGTGCTGGAACGTGAGCTTCGTCCTGCATGGATCCGGACGTTCTGGCCATTCTACTGGATTCATAGGATGGTTGCCCGGCTTATTGCCTACCCCTTTGATCTGTGGTCGGACGCTACCGGGAGCAAGACGTCTGCAGTTACGGCATTCCTTCAGGGCACCGGGACGTTTCTGGGTACCCTGGCGGCGGATGTTCTTGTATCCATCACAGTTCTGGAGAAGCTTGGCTTTTTGGACGCCGTCATCAACTGGCTACGCACAATCTTCCACTAGACATGCCTCGACGCGAAGGGCGTGGACTGCGAGCAGTGGGAGCGGGAGATAGACGAGCGCGTCTCGGCACTGTACGGGCTGTGAGAGGAGAGGCAAACCGTAATGCCTGAGAAAGAGTACATCATCTTCTGTGATGAATCGGACAAGGACGGCAAGTACTACTCCAATTTCTACGGCGGCGTATTGGTCGGAGCGTCTCAGTACCAGAGGGTCACGGATCGGCTGAACACGCTGAAGAAGGAACTCAACCTCTTCGGCGAGATCAAGTGGGCAAAGGTCACGCAGACGTACCTGCCCAAGTACGAGCAGATGGTCCGCGCCTTCTTCGAGGAGATCATCGCGGGCAAGCTCAAGGTTCGTGTGATGTTTACGCAGAATGCGCTCGAAGCGCAGGGTCTCACCGAAGAGCACATCGACCAGGAATACTTCATCCTATACTACCAGTTCGTCAAGCACGCCTTCGGGCTCAGACATCTTAGGACGACTGCACCGCAGACGCGCCTGAGGCTCTATTTCGACCAGTTCCCGGATACAAAGGAGAAGGTGGCGACTTTCAAGGGATATCTGCACGGGCTTCAACACACTGAGGAGTTCCGCAAGGCAGGGATCACGATAGCCAAAGAGGATATCGCCGAGGTCCATTCCCACGATCACGTCCTGCTGCAATGTCTGGATATCGTAGTGGGCGCGATGACCTTCAGGCTGAACGACAAGCACAGATTGAAGCGGCCCGGGGAGCGGCTACGGGGCAAGCGGACAATAGCCAAGGATAAGCTCTACAAGATCATACTTCAGGAAATCCGCAAGACGCATCCGGGCTTCAACATCGGGATCAGTACAGGCAGAGCGAGCGGGGTGCGGAGCCGCTGGACGGCATGCTATGCGCATTGGTGCTTCCGTCCGGCGTCGTGGGTCTATCACGCATCGCGGACTAAGCGACAAAAGGAAAACCCCACTTAGCCTACATGAATATCTGACGCATAACGTCAGACTTCGGCTAAGCAGGGTTTATTGACTTGATTATACCACCTCGGGAGGAAATGTCAAGAAGTTTTCTACAGCCGGGGCGCCCTCGCGCAGAAGTGCCTCGACGCCAAGAGCGTGGACTGCGAGCAGTGGGAACGTGAGATCAACGAGCGGGTGTCGGGGCTGTACGGGCTGTGAGAGGAGAGGCGATTGTTCCTCATGTATGTAGATGAGAGCGGCGACTGCGGGCTTCGCGGCTCTCCGACAGACTACTTCGCTCTAACCGGATTGGTCGTTCATGAACTGCGCTGGCGTCCCTACCTCGATCAGTTGATCGACTTCCGGCGGCGCATGAAGGAGAGCTTCGGTCTCCGACTGCGCGAGGAGATTCACGCTCCCGCGCTGATCAGCCGTCCGGGCGACCTCGTGCGAATCCCTCGAAACAATCGGCTCACGATCATCCGCGGGTTCGCCGAGGAATTGGCGCAGATGGCGGAGCTCAACGTGATGAATGTGCTGGTGGACAAGCGGGGAAAAGCTCCCGACTACGATCCATTCGAGGCCGCATGGAAGGCGCTGATACAGCGATTTGAGAATACCATCCAACATCACAACTTCCAAGGACCTGCCAATCCGGATGATCGCGGGATGATCTTCGCAGACCACACGGATGACAAGAAGCTGGCCGATCTCCTGCGCCGGATGCGGCGGTATAACCCAATCCCGAACAGGCGCGATATCGGCGAGGGTTACCGGAACATCGCGCTTGCGAACGTCATAGAGGATCCGAGCTTCCGTGATTCTGCCACCTCATACTTCGTGCAGGCGGCCGATCTCTGCGCGTTTCTGCTCTATCAATACGTCTGCCCGAACGCATACATCAAGAAGAAGAGCGGACACGGATACTTCCCGAGGCTGGAGCCGGTGCTGTGCAAGGTCGCGTCGCCGGGAGACCCGCACGGGATCGTGAGGCTGTAGAAATGAAAAAGGGAAGCTTTCGCTCCCCCGGAGGAATCCTACTACCCGGACAAGCCGAGGTTCAGATTCCATAGATAGTGTACCACAGATATTCGGGGTTTTCATCCTTTGTCAAGAAAGTTTTTTCAGATTCCTGAAGAATCGTTTCGGAGAGCTGAGGAACGAACCGGAAGATCGACGAGCGTGTCTCGGCGCTCTACGGGCTGTGATGGGAGAAGCGAACGATGCATCGATATAGACTACCAGATGGCGCTGAAGCTCAGTTCCAGCCGGGATCGCACAGACGAGTGCTCGCGAATCGCCTAGGAATCATCCGCAAGCGAGACATGGACCAGGCAGAGTATGAGGCTTTGGTCCAGGTTCAAGAGCGCTATCTGCACATCATCACGTCGGATACGCGCTTCACCGCCGTTCTGCTCCGCAAAATGCATCGGGACTGGCTCGGCGGTATCTACGAATGGGCGGGCGATTATCGCACAGTGGACATGGAGAAGGGCGGATTCCGCTGGCCGCCCGCCAAGCTGGTCGAACAGAACGTGGCATGCTTCGACGCCGATATCCTTACTCGCCATACCCCGTGCAAGCCCGGCAAACTGCCGGAGGTCGGGCGGGGAATCGCTGTTGTCCATGCAGAGTTCTTGCTGATTCATCCCTTCCGCGAAGGAAACGGGCGGCTCGCGCGCTGGTTGGCGAGTCTGATGGCGCTGCAGGCCGGACTGCCGACGCCTGACTACCGCTTCGAGGGACGAGGATCGAGAGCGGAGAAAGTGCGATACCTGGATGCCGTGACGCGCGGCTATGTAAGGGACTATCGTCCCTTGGCTGACTTCTTTGTCGAGACGCTGGCACGCCGTTTGGAGCATGACGGCTGAGCGGTGGATGTTCGGATGCGCGCCCCCTCGAAGGCCGAGGACTGCCGCGCATCGGCTGCGAGTGTTTCGCGCCGACGTTGCGCATTGCGAATGTGAGGGTTCGATCCGGCAAGAGAAGGCATGACTCACCCCTGTGCAGGCTTCGCACCTGCCATCTGTATTCTACCACAGATGTGGCGCTCAGGCAACACTCAGCGATCTGAAAGGAGGTCTGACTATGGCGACATCGGATGTGACGGCAGTAGGCACGGCCTTCGAGATGCTTCTGGAGGCGATCGAGGGCGTTGTGGATGATGTGAACGAGACGGGATCGAATGCCTTCAAGCAGGGAAGGCACGACGCCGCGCGGAAGGTCCTCGAACAGGCGGATGTCCTGATGGGCTTCCGGCGGAAGATCACCACACTCCGGGACGAGTGGGCGTCCATCTACTCCGAGCAGGAGGATGAGGTCAAGGAGGCGGTTGGCCGCAGGAACCTCGGCAGGATTCCCCGGGGTGTCAAGACCCCGGAGAAGGCATACTACGTCCCGATCCTTCGCACCCTCGTCGAGATGGGCGGCAGCGCGAAGACTGCCGACGTATGTGATGCCGTATACCGCAAGATGAAGCGCATCCTGAAGCCGATCGACATGGAGCCGCTCAACTCCGAGCCCCACGATCCGCGCTGGCGGAACACCGCCCAGTGGGCACGCAACGAGTTGAGGGAGCAGGGCCTCATCGCCGGCGACTCCCCCTTCGGTGTCTGGGAGATCACTGACGCCGGGCGTGAGTTCTTAGAAAGGAATGGCTGAGATGGCTGACGGAACGATGCCGACGCCGAACCTAGAAGAGGCTGCCAAGTCGCTGACAGACTTCTATGGCGGAACCGCACTCACGGCGAAGATAGCCCAACTGGAATCCTGCATCGCCGGGAAGTGCACCGGGGATGTGGCGCCTCTCCTTTGCGACGAGGGAGTATGCAAGGATGTCCTAGATTCGGCATTCCTGTTCAAATCGGTGGCGGGTCAGATCAACGTCGTCATTCATGCGGTGGCAACGCTTGTCTCCCTGCCACGCATTCTGGAGGACGGTGAGACAGTGGAATACGCATCCCTAGGCGCGGGGAACACAGGTCGCGAGTTCGACCTGGCAACCGATCGGCGAGTGGCCGAGTTCAAGCTGATCCAATGGCAGGGCGGGGCGGAAGCCATCCGCCAGAACCAGCTTTTCAAGGACTTCTTCACTCTTGCGGAATACGACGGCAACAAGCAGCGATGCCTTTATGTCCTGGGAACACATCATCCGCTCAAGTTCCTGAATGGAAACCGGGCACTCGACAGTGTTCTGAGCAGGAACGACGCCGTGAAGCAGGCGTTCTTCGACAAGTACGGCGATCGGTACAAGGTGGTCTCCGAGTATTACCACGCCAACAAGCATCTCGTGGAGATCATCGATCTCACCGAGATCGTCCCTGAACTCGATCACCTGAAGCCGTATGAGAAGACGCGCGTCCTGTAGGCGCGGGTCGCGCCCGGACGAAGCGTGCGTCCTGACGAGAGTGGTGTCAGTGCATCCAGACCTCCGCGGACGTTGCACGACCTGTTCGATAAGATGCCCGCCGACAAGGCCAGAGGCACCAAGGCAGAGGTCCGTCTGCGGTCAGAGGGGGATTGAGCAAGTAGCTTACGAGGGGGGCAAACAGCGCGAAGCTTCTGGAAGCGCTCGACCGATGGGACGAGATCATCGCAACGAATACTACAGAAGCGGGTGGGACTGGGAAGACCCGGCGAGAAGGGTGCACTTGGAGCCGGGAATGAAGCTGCTGGACTGGGACTGCGCTTTGTGGTTCGTGGTGCGCGTCGAGGAAGACGGCGTCGTCCTGGCGGACCGCTATCGCCTGGTGGAATCGAGCGATCCGTCGGAGCAGGACCTAGTTGGCCGAGTGATCAGCGAGGAGCGTTTCTGCTCCTGGGCCGAGATGAATGAGCAGACTATGTACACCTACGACGGCGAGTGAGATCGGATGAGCGCCGCCTGGCAGGATACGGAAAGGGCAGCGGAGATGCCTGATTTGAACGATGTGAAGCACGAACCGATGTCTTTGAAGGATTCGATTGGAGCATTCAGTCCGCTTCTCGTTTCGGAGGATCGAGGCTGAGGATGTTGTTGGTCGGTTCACTGTTATGAAGAACAGTTTCCAGGAAGAAGGACGGGGCATGCCCGAGCACATTGTCAAGTGGACTGAAGCTTATCAGGCTGAAGCCCACAGGAATCCCTGGTACTTTGTGATCCAGAATGAGGATATCAGAGCGGGCGAGCGTCTTACAGTGATCATGTATCCTGATCTGAGCGAACGAGTCAGGCTGGGCACTCTTGCAGAACCGGTAGACGACGGAGAGATTCAGGTGCCCCGAGTGATCGTGCATGAAGTCCTCACCAAGACGAATGCGCGGGAGCTGAGATCGGTGCTCACAGTGCTTGAGAAGACGCAGGCTCTGCCCTTCGAGGACGGGCTGCTCATGATCGTCCACTTGTTCTTCTGGCTGGTAGACTGGGACCGGAATAGAGATGGTGAACCCTCACTGCTGTCGGAACGTACCTTCCGCCACCTGCCAGCAGGTCTTCGGGAGAAGGACCAGGAGCTTATGCAGGAGCTACTCGCCCACCCTCTCACTACTGTTGACAAGTTGATTCTGCTCTGGCGCCACACCCAGGACAGCTTGGTAACCGGGCTGATGAAGCCCAAGGAGCCGAAGCCAGGCAGGTTCACTTATATGTTCTTCCCTCCGCCCTGGCTGAGTCCAGAGGACTTGCGGCGGCTGAACGGGGAAGGCTCTGCTGTACCCAAGATACCGGTACCGGTAGACGCCGACGTCGTACGACTGCTCGAGCAGATA
>JAGONM010000046.1 GCA_017993055.1 Armatimonadota bacterium | reverse complement strand
CGTCGTTCGCGAGAGCGATACATGGCTGCCCCGCTGACGGACGACGGAGAATCCGGCTCGCCGCAGGGCCGCCACCAGTCGGTCTCCCGATATCACTGGGAGCTTGGGCATGTCAAGCCGCCACCTTGATCGTGGTGAAGAATGGCTCCTGACTGGCCGACGGCAGCATGTCTGTGCCGAAGCTCTCGATGTAGAGCTCGACCGCCTCCTTCAGGTTCGCCTTGGCTTCTTCGACGCTCTCGCCCTGGGACGTGACGTTCAGCTCCGCGCACCGAGCCACATACCACCGGTCTTCCTTGGTGATCAACGCCGAGACTTCATATTCCTTCATCTGACTCAACCTCTGATCTGCTGTGTGCTGCGAGTATATCAACTGCGCGCGACATGGTCAACGCGCCGCCGCGCCCCCGGGAGCCGAGTCACCTCAGCAGGAACAGCCGCCCCTCGCCGGCGTCGAGCGAGAGCTGGAGGCCCGCCATCTCCGGCGAGTCGTCGCGGACCGGCACCTGCTTGCCGGTGGACTGGTCAACCTCGCGGACGCTCTCGAGCGGGACGGCGAACTCGACCGTCGGCCAGGACGTGTAGTTGCAGTCGTAGTTGTTGATAAGCACGGCGCGCCTGCCGTACTTGTGCTTGAAGACGCCGATCAGGTAGTCGCCGCCCTTGCTGATGTTCTTCAGGGGCGATCCCTCGAGCTTCGCGGCGGGGTCGTCGGTCGGCTTGATGCGGATCACGTCGGTGCTGGTGAGCTTCATCAGCGTCGGGCCCATGTTCTTGAGGGCGAAGTTGATCCGCTTCGCCTGCTCGTAGTGCCTCGTCCTGATACCCTCGGCGGTGATGATCGCGCCGCCCTTGGGGAACTCGCCGCCGCCGCCCGCGCCCTTGCCCGGGGTCCAGTAGCAGAAGTAGAGGATCCCCTTCGACCCGTAGGCGAGGGAGGTGTAGATCTGCCATCTGAGCTGGGCCTCGGTCGGGTCGTGGTGGGGGCCGAAGGGCATCGTGTTGAAGAAGTTCCAGTGCGGGATGCCCATCTCGACCGACCACTTGCGCATGACGGCGAGGTTGTCGCAGTATCCCTCGCGGCCGTCGGCGGTCGGGGTCATCATCGGGTAGTAGTCCATGCAGAGGACGTCGCAGCCGGTCTCCTTGGCGAAGCGCTCGATGTACTCGTCGTAGGACTTCGTGCCGAGCCACGAGAGCGCGGCGTAGTTCGGGAGCAGGTTGAAGTATGCGAGCTTGCCGGGGCGGAGCTTGCGGACGGCGTCTACCTTCGCCTTGACGTCTGGAATCCCGGCGGCGCCGGGCTCGTCCACGAGGTGGTATCCCCAGACGACGGGGTCGTCGGGGAGCTTCTCGATGGGGATGCCGTGGGACTTGGTGATGACGGCGAGACCGTACTTTTTGCACAGCTCGACCTGCCTGGCGACGTCGGCCTCGGTCTGCGGGCCGAACGCGCCGTGCACTACCGTGAAGTTCGCGTCGGCGATCTCCTTGTAGCGAGCGTTGGTGATCTGATCGGCGGGCGGGTCCACCCAGAAACTGATGACGAAGCGATCCTGGACGAAGCGGTCCGTTGCGGCGCGCGCGGATGCCGCGAGGGCGAAGGCGGCGGCGAGAACGATGATGAGCTTCATTGAGTTTCTCCTCCCTGATAAGGGCGTGTTCCTCTCATAGTTGCGCGCGGAAGTCGGGAAGTCCTGCACGGCACGGGCGCTCATTGACCAACGTCCGCGGCGCGGGTATAATACCTCGGGCCGGGACACCCCTTCCGGCGAAGGAGGCATACTCATGACAGGTGTAGCTGTGCTCAGTATGGGACTTCTGGTTCTAGGCGGGATCGTAGTCCTGTTTCTCTTGTGGCTCGTGTTCCTGTACAACCGCCTGGTGGTTCTGCGGAACAGGATCGAGAATGCCTGGTCGCAGATAGACGTGCAGTTGCGGCGGCGGTACGATCTCATCCCGAACCTGCTGGAGACGGTGAAGGGATATGCCGCGCACGAGAAGGGCGTCTTCGAGGAGGTGACGAAGGCGCGGGCGGCGATGACTCAGGCGCAGGGAGTGGCGGCGCAGGGCGAGGCGCAGAACATGATCACCTCGGCGCTGAAGAGCCTCTTCGCGGTGGCTGAGGCGTACCCGGATCTGAAGGCGAACCAGAACTTCATGATGCTGCAGGAGGAACTCTCCGGCACTGAGAGCAAGATCGCCTACGCACGCCAGTTCTACAACGACACGGTGATGGCCTTCAACACGCTGATCCAGTCGTTCCCGGCGAATATGTTCGCGAGCGCATTCGGGTTCTCCCAGCGGGAGTACTTCCCGATGGAGGACGCGGCTCGCGAGCCGGTGAAGGTCCAGTTCTAGGGGAGAGAAGTCAGGAGACAGGAGACAGGGAGTCGAGAATCTGAGGGCAGATCGGAATCCTGCTCTCGGCAGCTCTACTCCTCTGATTCTTGTCTCCTTCCGCTATGTACGCCCAAATCTCCTCAAATGTCTGGAAGTCGGTGTTGCTGGTGGTCGTCTTCATGGCGGTTCTCATCGGTCTCGGCTACCTGTTCTCCGAAGTCACCGGCTTCCCGTATATCCTTCCGGTCGCCGTCGTCATCGCCGTGGCGGGCAGCATCGGCAGCTACTACTACAGCGACCGGATCGTGCTGGGGATGTCTCAGGCGCGCCCGGCGAACGGCGAGGAACACGCATTCATCATGAACTCCGTGGAGGGCCTCGCGCTCGCGGCGGGGATTCCCGTGCCGCGCATCTACGTCATTGACGACACGGCGCCCAACGCATTCGCGACGGGCCGCGATCCTCAGCACGCGGTGATATGCGTCACCACGGGTCTCATGCAGAAGCTCGACCGCATCGAACTGGAGGCCGTCATCGGTCACGAGATGGCGCACATCAAGGACTACGACATCCGGTTCATGGCGCTGGTCGCGATCCTGGCGGGAACGATCGTGCTGATCTCCGACTGGCTTCTCCGGAGTATGTGGTGGGGTGGCGGGCGGGATCGGGACGACGACCGCGAGGGCGGCTCGAACCCGATACTGATGCTGGTGGCGATCGCCGCTGCGATACTCGCCCCGATCATTGCCACCCTCATCCAACTGTCCATATCGAGGAAACGGGAATACCTGGCGGACGCTCAGGGCGCGCTGCTGACCCGCTATCCCGATGGGCTCGCCAGCGCCCTTGCGAAGATCGCCGCCGACCCGGAGCCGCTCGAGGCCGCCAACAAGGCGACCGCGCATCTCTACATCTACAACCCTCTTCGGGAACACGGCGGCTTCCTGAACTCTCTCTTCAGCACGCATCCCCCGATCGAGGACCGCATCCGCCGGCTGAAGGCGATGTAGTGGGAGTTGAGAGTTGAGCGTTGACGAGACCTACGACCCGATCGAGGTGCGCCGGAGTTTCCGGTTGCTCTCGATGGACGTCATCTTCTACCTCGTCGGGCTGGCGCTGATCGACACCTCGACGGTCGTTCCCGCCTTCCTGTCTACGCTCACGAGTTCCGCGGTCGTCATCGGCGCCATCAGCGCCATCCGACCGGCTGGGTTGTTCATCCCGCAGTTGTGGACCGCGCACTACCTGAGGAGTCGGGCGCGGCACCTCGGCTTCCTGCTGAAGGTGGCCTCGGTATCTCGCATCGCCATTGCGCTGTTCGCCGTAGTGCTCTTCGTCTCCGGCCCGATGGACAAGACGTTGATGCTGGCCGCCTTCCTTGTGATGTACTCCGCGTTCTGGTTCTCGGAGGGCGGCGCCGGAGTGCCCTGGACTGACCTCGTTGCGAAGACGATCCCGGAGCGGCTGAGGGGACGGCTCTTCGGGTTCACGCAGTTCGGCGGAGGACTGCTCGGCCTGGCCGCGGGTCTGCTGGTCAGCCGGATGCTGTCTCCGCGGGGGCCTGCGTATCCGACGAACTACGCGATCATCTGCGGGACTGCGGCGATCTTCTTCGCCGCGAGCTTCTTCAGCCTGGCTGCGGTACGCGAGCCGGAGGGTCCTGTTGAGGAACACGACGGCGACTTTCTTCAATACATCAAGGGTATAGGGACGATGCTTGCCGGACACGCGGAGTTGAAGCGCTTTCTGGCCGTGCAGCTGCTGATCTGCTTCTATCCGCTCTCGAGTCCGTTCTACATCATCTACGCGAAGGAGTCGCTCGGCATCGGAGGGGCGATGGTAGGGATTTTCCTGTCTGCCCAGATAGCGGGGAGCATCGTCGCCAGCGCGATTGCCGGCTACGTCAGCGACCACCTGGGGCCGAAGCGGGCGATCATCATGTCCGTCGGCGTGGGGATCTTCGCGCCGCTGATCGCGCTGCTCGCGGGAGGCGTCTCGGTCTGGATGTACGGCCTGGTCTTCGTAGCGCTCGGGGCGGTGAACGGAAGCACGTGGATCGGCCTGACGAACTACCTCCTGGAGATGGCGGACCCGAAGGAGCGCCGGTCGTACATCGGGCTGATGAACTCGGCCAACACGCCCGCGATGTTCTTCCCGATCCTCGGCGGGCTGATCGCGCAGACGGTCTCCTATCGGGCAAACTTCGTCGTAACGGGGGTTGCGCTGGTCCTCGCGCTCGTCGTGGCCCTCGGGTTGGTCTCCAGGAAGCGGCAGTGACTCGAATCCTCCCCCGGTGCGTCAACCGCCCCCTTGGTCCATCGCCCTTATCACCATGCCGGTAAGGAGCTTCGGGTAGAAGAAGGTTGATTTCTGCGGCATGATGTCGCCCGCCGCCGCAACTTCGCGGACCTCCCGGACTCCCATCGCGTTCATGATGAACGACATCCGGAACTCGCCGCCGTCCACGCGAGCGATCGCCTCCGCATCGTCGCGCGTATACGCGACCCTGGCCTGTCCCTCGGGGGTTCTGGTGTCTATGCCTAGGATGCCGTCGAGGATCATCGAGTGCAGGAAGGTGACGTCGAGCCGCTTGAGTGCGTCCGAGCCGGGTACGTCAATCGCCGTCGGGTCAACCCCGCGCTTCAGCTTAAGCAGATAGGCCGTCCTGTTCCCCATATACAGGCCGAACACTATCCTGCCGTCCTGTTCCGGGCCTACGGCCTCTACAAGATCGTCCGCGGCAAGGCCACTGACATCGAAGTACTCGCTCAGCCGCTTCAGGAAATCAGCCTCGTGGAAGTCCGGGATGTCGCGCACAAACCTGTGCGTCGGGAGTATGAGGAGTCCCTCGTCCTCGAACGAGACCAGCGTCATCATTACGAACTCGGACGGGGCGTTGCGATCGTCTGTTCCGGCGGCGCGCATCTCGTCCCGGTAGGCAAGGGCCGAGTCGTAGCGGTGGTGGCCGTCGGCGATGAGGATCGGCTCGTTGTTCAGTCGGAGCGCGAGGCCCTGGACGACCGAGGGGTCGGAGACCTTCCACATCCTGCAGGTGACTCCGACCGTGTCCTTTGCCACGGCAATCGGTTCGCCCCTGGTGATCTCGAGGAGGACCGCCTGGACGCCTCCGGCATCATGGAGCCCGAAGACCGAATCGAGGTTGGCTTGCGTCGCGCGGATGAGGCTGAGCCGATCCTCGCGCGGACGTGCAAGGACGCGCTCGTGGGGCAGGATCGCCCCGGTCCCGTAGTCCTCCAGGCGAACGAGACAGGTAAGGCCGACTCGCCGAATGGTCTTGCCGCCCACATCGTATGACTGCTCGCAGACGTACATGCTCGGCTCGACATCGCGCATGAGGACCCCGGTGCCGATCCATTCGCGAAGCAACTCGGCTGCGTGGGAGTACTTGTCAAGGTTCGGGGACTCGTCAGGCAGAATCAAGCGTACGACATTGGATGAGTTGCGCGCGAGAAAAGATTCCTTCTGCTCCGGCGAGATAACATCGTAAGGTGGAGCCACCACCTCGTCGAGGGTTGGGACTGCGTCCTGGCTGTATCGAATGCCGCGAAACGCCCTGACATTAGCCGATTGCGCCATCATATGACCTCCACCGTAGCCGCGTCCTGTTGACTTACTGATGATACTCAGTGAGCGGGTCAGGTGTCAAGGAATCCCCGTGGCGGGTCGTGGGTCGGCATGCTTTTCGATTGACAGGCCGATTTTGCCGGTGCTATACTTGGGCCATGCCCATTGACCAGGACAGGATCAAGAAGCTGATCTCTCTTGTCGAGGCCAACGACCTGACGGAGTTGGTGGTCGAGGAGGAAGGCCTGAGTATTACGATCAGAGCCGAGTCTCCTGTTGCGCCGCAAGTAGTCTCCGTCCCGGTGACTGAGGTCTCGGTAGGTGTCGAATGCCCTTCCGCCGAACTGAAGGATGATGAGCCACCCGCCACGATCCCGGCGGCGGACGAATCGCATCTGTTCAGTATCGAATCCCCGATGACCGGGGTGTTCTACCGGACGCCGGCGCCGGATCAGCCGCACTACATCGAGATCGGCGACGAGATAGAAGCAGGGCAAACCATCGGCCTGATCGAGGCGATGAAGGTCTTCAGCGAGGTTCCGTCCGAGGTGTCGGGAATCGTAGTGGACATTCCGGCGGCGAGCGGCAAACTCGTCCAGTCCGGTGATGTGCTTGTGGTAGTGGATACATCGGCAGCAGTCTAGAACACCGAAATACGGAAGAAGAACCGAGACACGGGAAGGGCTCCTGTCGGGGGAGAGGTTTCCGTGTTTCTGTGTCCTTCGCAGACTCCGTGCTCTCTGGAGAGGTACTTGAAAGAGCGGATCAACGTAGGGATTATAGGGCTCGGAACCGTCGGAACGGGCGTCTTGAAGGTCCTGACGGAGAATGGGTGTGAGATCGCCCGCAAGGTCGGATGTCCGATTGATGTTATCAGGATCGCCGATCTGGATATAACCTCCGAGCGCCCGGTGGAGTTCGACAAGGGAATCCTCACGAACGACGTGAGCCAGGTGACCGACAACCCGGCCGTGGACATCGTTGTCGAAACCATCGGAGGCCTCAGGCCCGCCAAGGACTTCATCCTTCGTGCAATGAAGAACGGCAAGCACGTTGTCTGCGCCAACAAGGAGCTGATCGCCAAGGAGGGCGCTGATATCTTCGAGGCGGCCAGAGCCAACGGCGTCGATTTTTACTTCGAGGGCGCAGTCGGCGGCGGAATCCCCATCATCCGCGCGATGAAGACTAGCCTTGCCGCTAACAAGATCGTTGAGGTCATGGGCATCGTCAACGGCACGACAAACTACATCCTGACGAAGATGGCGAACGAGGGACTCGACTTCGGCGACGTACTGGAGGAAGCCCAAGCTGCCGGCTACGCGGAGGCCGACCCGACCGCCGACGTCGAGGGTCACGATGCGCGCTACAAGCTTGCCATTCTCGCCGACATCGCGTTCACCGGGCGTGTCGCTGTCAGCGACATCTATTGCGAGGGGATCACAAGGATTGCCGCCCAGGATATCTGCTATGCCCGCGAACTGGGCTACGTGATCAAACTGCTCGCAATCGCGAGGCGCAATGGCTCAGAGATACAGGCTCGCGTGCATCCAACGCTGATCCCGATGGGTCATCCCTTGGCGTCGGTCAACGACGTGTACAACGCGATCTACGTCCGAGGCGACTTCGTTCAGGATGTGATGTTCTACGGGCGAGGGGCGGGTTCTCTCCCAACGGGAAGCGCAGTCTCCGGGGATGTGATGGAGATCGCGCGCAACATCATCCAGGGATGCACGGGTCGGTTGCCATGTACTTGTTTCGACCGGCGGCAGGTCGAGAGCATTGACAGCGCGGAAACGCGCTACTACCTGAGGATGCTCGTTAACGACGAGCCTGGCGTTCTGGCGGCCATCGCCCAGGCGTTTGGCGAGAGTGCCGTCAGCATCGCCACGGTCATGCAGAAGGATATATGTGGCGACAAGGCGGAGATAGTCATGGTCACCCACCAGGTTGCCGAGCGAAACTTCCGTCGTGCCATCGAGAAAATCGCCGGACTTCGCGTTGTTGCTCAGGTCAACAACTGGATCAGGGTCGAGGAGTAAACACGGAGACACTGAAGCAGATAGAGACGCTGAAACGATTTTCTTCGCGCCTGTTTCTGTGCTTCCGCGTTCTATAGGAGCTTACGAATGGTAGTTGAGAAGTCGGAGAGAATCTCGATGCCGAGGACGGTCGGCATCATCGAGCGGTATAGGGAGTTCATGCCGGTGACCGACAAGACGCCGGTCATCAGCCTCCTCGAGGGGAGCACGCCGCTCATCATGGCCGACCGTCTGGCGAAACAGATCGCCCCGAACCTCACGATCTACCTCAAGTATGAGGGCCTGAATCCGACCGGCTCATTCAAGGATCGGGGCATGACGATGGCCATCTCGAAGGCCGTCGAAGAGGGCTCGAAGGCAGTCATGTGCGCCTCGACCGGTAATACGGCGGCATCCGCGTCGGCATACTCAGCTCGCGCCGGTCTGGATTGCGTCGTCCTGATCCCCAAGGGCAACATCGCATACGGCAAGCTCTCACAATCCATGATCCACGGTGCGAAGGTCGTGCAGGTCGAGGGAAACTTCGACGAGGCGCTCAATCTCGTGGTCGAGATGACCGCTAACTACCCGATCACGTTGGTGAACTCGCTCAATCCATACCGCATCGAGGGGCAGAAGTCAGGCGCATTCGAGATCTGCGACGTACTGGGAGGGCCTCCGGATTTCCATGCGATCCCCGTCGGCAACGCGGGCAACATCACCGCCTACTGGAAGGGCTACAAAGAGTACCTCGAGCACGGCAAGATCAGCCGTCTCCCGAAAATGATCGGTTTCCAGGCTGCGGGATCAGCCCCGATCGTACTGGGGCATCCGGTCGAGAACCCGGAGACGATCGCCACCGCAATCCGGATCGGCAACCCGGCGAGTTGGAAGCAGGCCGAAGCGGCGCGCGACGAGTCCGGCGGCCTGATAGATGTCGTGACGGATGAGGAAATCCTCGAATCGTACAAGATGCTGGCTCGAACGGAGGGTATCTTCTGTGAGCCGGCGTCGGCGGCGTCGGTCGCAGGCGTGCGCAAGAAGGCGTCTCAGGGCTACTTCAAGGAGCCGGCGACTGTCGTGTGCATCCTCACAGGGCACGGATTGAAGGATCCCGACTGCGCGGTGAAGCAGGCGTCCGAGCCGTTCAACGTCCCACCGACGATGGACGCGCTCTTGAAGGTTCTCGGTTACTAGGACTAAGAATCAGCAAACCAGGAACGCAGGACACTTCGGTCAGGACGACATTGGTCAGGGATATCCGGAGCACGGAGGATTGACGTTATGGCACCTCAATACTGCATGTTCGCTATGATCGGTTGGCAGGAGTTGCTCCCGTTAGCGATTCCTGTGGTGATCTGGCTGGCCTGTGGCGTGATTTCGTCTACAGTCGCGCAGTCCAAGGGACATAGTTCGTGTCTGTGGTTCGGGATCGGGATCATCTTCGGGCCGCTTGGATTGCTTATCGCTCTTGTGATGCCTGGCGCATGGAAAGGGAAGCCATGCCCATACTGCAAGAAATGGATACATCGTGATGCGGTCAAGTGCCCGGAGTGCCAAAGCACCCTGGACTCGTAGCTTGACGCAATGATCGACAGGAAAGACCGACGTTGCGGCTGCTTAGGTCTGCCCGAATCAAGACGATATGCTCAGGAGCACATATGGTAATCACATCGACTGACATCAAGGGCTTGAAGAAGTTTATCTCCGGCAAGGTCCGGGATGTCTACGATCTCGGCGATGAGTTGCTCATAGTCGCGACCGACCGGCTCTCCGCGTTCGACGTCATTATGCCGACAGGGATCCCGGACAAGGGGCGCGTGCTCACTCAGCTCTCCCTGTTCTGGTTCGACCTGACCAGGGATGTGGTCGAGAACCACCTCATCACCGCCGATACGGACGAGATTCTGAAGAGGCTTGCATCTCTCGGGATCGAATACGACGGCCTCCGCGAGACGCTCGACGGCCGCAGCATGATCACTCGCAAGGCGAAGACGTTCCCGGTCGAGTGCGTCGTCCGCGGCTACATCTCCGGCTCTGCGTGGAACGAGTACAAGAGTCTGCCGGCATCGTCGAAGGGCAAGATCGTTCTGCACGGCATCGAACTGCCCGGCGACCTAGTCGAGTCCGACAAGCTGCCCGAGCCGATCTTCACGCCTGCGACCAAGGCCGATCTCGGCGGCCACGACATCAATATCAGCAATGCGCAGATGGCCGAGATCATCGGTGATGCCAATGCCAAGGCCCTGCGCGAGAATACACTCGCCGTCTACAGGAAGGCTTCGGAGTACGCCGCGTCGAGGGGTATCATCATCGCCGACACCAAGTTCGAGTTCGGACGGGTAGGGGATGAGATCATCATCATCGATGAAGTCCTGACTCCGGATTCATCGCGATTCTGGGATGTGAACACGTACGAGCCGGGTGGACCTCAGCCGAGCTTCGATAAACAGTACGTGCGCGACTGGCTGCTCAGCATCAACTTCAACAAGCAGCCGCCCGGGCCGGAACTTCCCGATGATGTCGTGCGCAACACCGCCGACAAGTACCGCGAGGCCTACCGCCGCATCGTCGGCGAGTCTCTTTGATCCGAGAATCAGGGGCGACGGAGCATGACCATGGACCTGCAGTCCGCAGCAGAGACGAATCTCGAGGCGCTTTCCGCGAACCCGTATCCCGGTCGGGGCATAGTCCTCGGTCGGAGCCCGAACGGGAGGTCGCTCGTCCAGGTCTACTGGATCATGGGCCGGAGCGAGGGCAGCCGAAACCGAGTGTTCGTAGCGGAAGACGGTTTCCTCAAGACCAGGCTCTGGGACGAGTCGAAGGCGACCGACCCCACGCTCCTGATCTACTACCCGATGAAGCACATCGGAAGCGTACACGTCGTCTCGAACGGCGATCAGACCGACACGATCCTTGAGGCCCTCCGGCAGCGTGGCACATTCGAATCTGCGCTCGACACGCGGACCTTCGAGCCGGACCCGCCGATCCACACGCCGAGGATTTCCGGCCTGATGGATATCGCCGCCCCTCAGGAGTACAAGCTCTCGGTGCTGAAGCCGATGTCCGGGGACCCCGATTCCGTTGTACGGTGCTTCTACAACTTTGCGACCCCGGCCGCGGGTGTCGGCAACTGCATCCATACGTATTGGATCACCGCCGGCGGGCAGCCTGTTCCGTTCGTCGGCGAGCCGTACCTCCTGCCGCTGTTCGATGACATTGACGAGACAGCGGGGGTATACTGGGACGCGCTCGATGAGGACAACAGGGTGTCTATCGCGGTGAAGTTCATCGACATAGTGTCCGGCAAGTTCGAACTGCGGATCAACAACAAGCATGGATAGTTCCACCAAGTACATCCTTCTCGTGCCCGACGGCATGGGCGACAGACCGCTGCCCGAGTTGGACGGCAAGACCCCCATGCAGGTGGCAAAGAAGCCGAACATGGACCGGCTCGCGGCGAGCGGTCGGGTCGGCGCGGTCAACACGATCCCTGAGGGTATGCCGCCGGGTAGCGACGTGGCCGCGATGTCGCTCCTTGGCTACGATCCCCACAAGTACTACACCGGGCGCGCCCCTATAGAGGCCGCCAGCATGCAGATCCCGCTTGACGCCAGAGATGTCGCGTTTCGATGCAATCTGGTGACCTCGGACGGCGAGACCATGGACGACTACAGCGCGGGTCACGTCACCACCGAAGAGGCCCGGGAGTTGATCCACTACATCAACGACAAGCTGCACACCCGCATGATCTCCTTCTATCCGGGTGTCAGCTACCGGCATATCATGGTCTGGCGCGATGCATCCCCCGAGGTGAAGACCATCCCGCCGCACGACATCCTCGGCAAGGGGATTGCCGAGTACTTGCCAGCGGGTGATGGCGAGAGCACGCTCAGGGGACTGATGTTCGACTCGCACGAGCTTCTGAAGGCCCATCCGATCAATGAGCGCAGACGTGGCGAGGGCAAGAATCCCGCCAATATGATCTGGCTCTGGGGACAGGGGCGCGCGCTCAGCGTCCCGAGCTTCTTCTTGAAGACCGGTCTGACCGGTGGGGTCATCTCAGCGGTAGACCTGCTGAAGGGCCTCGGACGCGCGACCGGCATGGCCGTTCCTGATGTCCCCGGTGTGACCGGGTTTCTGGACACCAACTTCGAGGGGAAGGCACAGTACGCGCTCGAAGTGCTCAGAGATCACGACTTTGTGTTCATTCACGCCGAAGCTCCTGACGAGGCGGGTCACATCGGCAGCCTCGACAAAAAGATCGAAGCGATTGAGCTGATCGACCGCCGTCTACTCGGTCCTCTGTTGGAGGGACTCAGGGAGATCAAGCGCTTCCGAATCATGATCCTTCCCGACCACGTGACGCCGATCGCGATCCGAACGCACGCCTCGGACACCGTGCCGTTCATGCTTTACTCGTCCTTCGAGCCCGCCGAGACGAACCTTCCGTTTGACGAGCGCGCTGTCGAGGAGACAAAGCTCAGGGTCGAAGAAGGCTTTCGGCTGATAGAGCTTCTCTTGGGATGATGCTCCAACGAGTACTCAGCACCATTCGCGAGTTCTCGATGATCGAGCGAGGCGACTCAGTCCTCGTGGCCGTGTCCGGCGGGCCGGACTCGGTTGTTCTCCTGCACGTCCTCCGGACGCTCCGGGACGAACTCGGAATCACGCTCCATGTCGCCCACCTCGATCATTCGCTGCGTGGTGAGGCGTCCGATGAGGATGCAGAATACGTGCACCGTCTCGCCGACGAGATGTGCATTCCTGTCACGATCGAGAAGACCGACGTCCCCCAGATCCAGCGAACCCTTCGCATGTCGCCGGAGGAGGCCGCGCGCCTCGTCCGATACGAGTTCCTCAACCGAGTTGCCGACGAGGTCGGAGCGACACGGATCGCGCTAGGACATACCGCCGACGACCAGGTCGAGACGGTGCTGATGAACATCCTGCGCGGAGCAGGAGTTGATGGCCTCAGGGGCATGCCGCCGGTACGCGAGAAGATCATGCGTCCGTTCATCAACATTCGCCGCTCCGAGATCGAAGAATACCTCAGAGCGAACGGCCTCCGTCCGCGGACGGACGAGACGAACCTGATGCCTCGGTTCACGCGCAACCGCATCAGACTGGAACTGCTGCCGATCCTGCGTCGTGACTATAACCCGGCGGTTGACTCTGCAGTTATCCAGTTGGCTGAACTGGCACGCTCGGATGTGGCATATCTGAATCTGCTGACCCGCGATGCACTCGATCGGCTCACTGTCGCGCGGGAGGCAGGCATGTTGTCAGTGGATGCCGATGGAACTGGTGATCTGCCAGATGCCGTCGCGCGGCGGCTTGTCCGAATGGCCGCGAAAGACGTCAGCGGAGACGTCAGGAACATCGGGGTCAGGCATGTTGACGACCTGCTTGATCTCGTGAGGTCATCCGGCAGCTTCAGATACGAGTTGCCGGGCGGAATACTGGTGGAACGCTCGGAGAACACTCTGACGTTCTTCGATCGCGATTCCCCGGGCCGGTCCCAGATCAACTACGCCTATGCTCTGCCTGTGCCGGGGGAAGTCCGTGTTTCGCAAGCGGAGGCGATCATCTCGTCAGAGGCACGGGCCGACCCGATCGACCCTCTTCGGCGTTCCGACGCTATGGCAGCGGTATTCGATCTTGATTCGGTTGCAGGGGCATTGACGGTGAGAAACTGGCGAGCGGGCGATCGGATTCGTCCGCTCGGCATGTCAGGCTCGAAGAAGCTGCAGGATGTCTTTGTTGATGGCCGCGTCCCGCGCTGTAGGAGGCATCGAATCCTCGTGCTTGCCGACGAGGCAAGGGTATTGTGGGTGGCTGGACTGGTCGTGTCCGATGAGGTCAAAGTGAAGGCTGACACCCGTCGGTGGCTCGTGGTATCAGTTAGGCCCGAGAGTTGCGGGGAGGCCGATTGCCTGATATAATGTAGTAGCCTCGGAGAGCGGTTGACATGGGAGGAGAGAGTTTGAACAGGTTTCTGAAGAGCTTCATGGTCGCGGGGCTGGTGCTGTTCGCAGTATACCTGGCCAGCCAACCGATGGCGCATCGAAACGCGCCTCAGGATGTCAGCTACGCGACGTTCTACAAGCTCATCGGACAGGATAAGGTCAAGTCCGGCACCTTCTTCAAGGACAATCACTTTGAAGGCGTTTTGATGGACGGCAAGAAGATCAGGGTCACCCTCTCCACCTCTGATCAGGAGCGGTCCGCGCTCGAGGGCACCCTTCGCAAGCACGGGGTTGACTTCGAGTACAATAAGCCGATGCTCTCGGACGGTATTCAGAGCCTCCTCCTGACCTTCCTTCCGATGATCGTGCTCATAGCGTTCTTCTACATGCTGATCTTGAGGCAGGCGCAGGCGGGCGGAAATCAGGCGATGTCGTTCGGCAGGAGTCGCGCCAAACGGGTTTCGGAGAATGTGCCGAAGGTCACTTTCGACGATGTTGCCGGCGTTGACGAGGCCAAGCAGGAACTTGAAGAGGTCGTGGAGTTTCTCCGCAACTCGAAGAAGTTTCAGGCCCTCGGCGCGAAGATTCCAAAGGGCGTCCTGCTTCTCGGTCCGCCGGGAAGCGGCAAGACTCTGCTTGCCCGGGCGATTGCCGGAGAAGCCGGCGTGCCGTTCTTCCACATCAGCGGCTCCGATTTCGTCGAGATGTTCGTGGGCGTTGGCGCATCGAGGGTTCGCGATCTATTCGAGACGGCAAAGGCCAACCGTCCGAGTCTCATCTTCATTGACGAGATTGATGCTGTCGGCCGGCAGAGAGGCGCCGGGCTCGGCGGGGGTCACGACGAGCGCGAGCAGACGCTGAACCAACTCCTCGTCGAGATGGACGGGTTCGACCCGAACTCCGGAGTCATCCTGATCGCGGCGACCAACAGGCCCGACGTCCTTGACCCCGCCCTGCTCAGGCCCGGTCGATTCGATCGCCGAATTACGGTTGACAACCCCGATGCCAGGGGTCGTGAAGCGATTTTGAAGGTGCATATCCGTGGGAAGCCGCTGGAAGGCGATGTGAACCTGGAGAGCCTTGCCAGGCGCACCCCAGGGTTTTCCGGGGCTGATCTTGCGAACCTTGTCAACGAGGCGGCGCTTCTGGCCGCGCGCCTGGAAAAGACCGCTATCGCCATGTCGGAGTTCGAGTCCGCGATTGATCGAGTGATCGCGGGCCCGGAGCGTAAGAGCAGGCTGATCAGCGACAAAGAGAAGGAGATGGTCGCTTTTCACGAGGTCGGTCATGCAATCGTCTCGGAGCTTCTCCCGCTGGCGGATCCGGTTCACAAGGTTTCTATTCTGCCGCGAGGAATGGCTCTCGGATACACGATGCAGCTTCCGATCGCGGACAAGTACTTGACGACTCGGAGCGAACTGCTGGATGACATCTCGAGCCTGCTCGGGGGACGGGCCGCGGAGAAACTCGTTTTCTCTGAGTCAACTACTGGCGCCAACAGCGACCTGGACCGGGCAAGCGAGATCGCGAGGGCTATGGTCTGCGAGTTCGGAATGAGCGAAGATATAGGCCCGATAACGTTGGGCAAGCGGCACGGCAACCCGTTCCTCGGGCGGGACATAATGGAAGATCGCAACTACAGCGAGGACGTGGCCAAGGCGATAGACCGCGAGCTCAAGAAGATCATAGACGAATCGTACGCTCGCGCCGAGCAGATTCTGTCCGACAACCGGGAGAAGATGGACGAGATTGTTCGGGTTCTTCTTGAGAAGGAGATTCTGGAACGCGAGGAGTTCGAAGCGCTGATCTACGGCACAGAGCGCGCCCCCGCGGATACCGGCGCCACTACTCCTCCGGATGCGTTCGTTGGCGACGATGCGGCTGCCAGCGCTGATTCAAAAGACAGGCCGGAGGGTAACACGCGGCTCGAACCCGGGGTAGCGTAGTCTCCCCGATCAACTGCGTCTGGAACTTGAAGCGGTCGCCGGCTCAGGTGGCCGCTTCGCTTGTTAGTGTGATGTGCGTACGACTACTTCGGAGCGGCAGAGAGATGCGGCGAGTGATTCAGTGTGTGCCTAACTTCAGTGAGGGTCGGAATCTCGGTACGGTCGAGGCGATCGCCGATTCGATCACATCCTCGGACGACGCGCTTCTCATTGATTATTCTTCTGACGTAGACCACAACAGGTCGGTGTACACGATCCTTGGGGAGCCTGAGGCGATCAGAGCGGCGGTTCTGAAGGCGGTCAGCGTGGCGCTCGAGCGCATTGATCTTCACAGACACGCGGGTCAGCATCCTCGAATCGGTGCCGCGGACGTCATTCCCGTCGTTCCACTGCGCGGCGTGTCCATGGCCGAGTGCATCGGACTCTCGCACATGATCGGTGACGACCTGGCGCTGATGGGAGTCCCGGTATACTACTACGAGATGTCGGCTACGAGGCCGAACCGCTGCAATCTGGCGGACGTACGGCGCGGTGGCTTTGAGCGGCTCTGCGAGAGTCGCTTGGAAGGTGACAGCGTCCCAGATGCAGGTCCGTGCCGAGTCCATGCGACCGGTGGGGCGACTGCAGTGGGCGCTCGTCGGCCTCTGGTTGCCTACAATATCAACTTGGACGACGATGACATGGACTCTGGTCGGGAGATTGCTCTGCATACGCGGGAACGCGAGTCCGGGCTTCCTGGTGTCAAGGCGATGGCGGTTTGGCTGGCGAGCCGGCGAGTCTCCCAGATTTCGATGAATCTGACTGAGCCGGACATGACCCCGCTGAAGCGTGTCTATGACTGGGTGTCCGGCTTGGCGGCGGAGCGTGGCATAGGAGTCCTGGAGAGTCAGGTCGTCGGCGCGCTGTCGAGGAACGCTCTCGCAGGTGCGACAAGGGATGAACTCAGGCTGGCTGGCTTTAGGGAGACGCAGATTCTCGAAGGCTGGCTGGACTAGTGTCCTGGCAAGAGGAATAAGGGAGTCCGGCGTAGAAACGAGAGAGCGTATTCTGAACGGATCAGTTTGCGGAGGGAGAGAGTGAAAGAGGGTTTCGGATATGGCATTATCGGTTGCGGAGTGATTGCGCCATGGCATGCGAGGGCCGTGAAGAACCTTCCGGACGCCAATCTGGTAGCTGTATGCGACCTGGAGTTGCCCAAGGCTGAGAAGCTGATGGGCGACTTCGAGGCGGCGCACGTCTACACCGACTACACGGACCTGTTGGCCAGGGATGACATTGACGTCATCTCGGTGTGTACGCCCAGCGGGCACCATCACGAGGTTGCTGTTGCCGCCGCGAGAGCTGGTAAGCACGTTCTCAGCGAGAAGCCTCTCGATGTGACCCGGGAGCACATGGACGCGATGATCGCCGCATGTCGCGACGCGAACGTGAAACTGGCATGCATCTTCCAGCGGCGAACGTCGCGCCTCTGGCAACTGGTCAAGCAGGCGGTGGACGAGCGGCGACTCGGAAACCTAGTGCTGGGTTCGGCATACCTCAAGTACTTCCGCAGCCAGGAGTACTACGACAGCGCTGGCTGGCGCGGGACGTGGGCTCTTGATGGCGGCGGCGCACTCATGAATCAGGGTGTCCACCTGATTGACCTGTTCAGATGGATCATGGGTCCTGTTGACACTGTTTTCGCCTTTGCGGATCACCTGGCTCGCAGGATCGAAGTGGAGGATACGTGCGTTGCATCCATGAAGTTCGCGAGCGGTGCATTTGGCACCTTGGAGGGCACCACCAGCGTGACTCCCGGGCTGAACCACCGACTGGAGATTCACGGCGAAAACGGATCCATCCGCATTGACGGCGAGAACATCGTAGGCTGGGACGTTCCGGGCGAGAGCAAGGAAGAAGTTGCGGGGCGGTTGAGCGACAATATCGGTGACGCAGCGTCGGATCCCACCGCCATCGCAGGTGATGGTCACCAGATTCAGATCGCTGACCTGCTTGCCGCAATCCGCGAGGATCGCGATCCGATGGTGACTGGAGACGAGGCCCGGAAGGCCGTTGAATTGATCCTCGGCATATACGAGTCGGCCAGATCCGGTCGGCCCGTCAAGCCGTAGTTGAATCTACAGCTATCACACAGCGAGGCAGAAGACCCGCGATGAGACAGCATGGTCACAAGACAAATAACGGAGTAGCATCAACACGGGGTTATCTCACGCGGGCAAGAAGGCTGCGGAAGAGCGGTGATCTCGAGGGTGCGGTTACGGCTCTCCAGAAGGCGCTGCGCGGTGCGGATGAGAAGAGCCTTGTGTATATGGAACTTGCCGATCTCTACCGCGGAGAGCGTAAGTTCGATCTCGCGATAGAAGTGGTTCGAGAAGCGATCAAACTCCGCCAGGGCGATGTACAGGCGCGAGAGATGCTTCTCGAAATGCTCCTTGAGATCGGGCGCTTCGACGAGGCCATCGAGGAGAGCAAGACGCTACTCAAACTCAGCCCTAAGAGCCTCAGCGCGAGGGACGTGTTGAGCATCGCGTACATACAGAAGGATATGGTCGAGCGCGCCCTTCAGGTGACGAACGAGATGATCACGCTGGATCCGAGTTCCGCTGCCAACCATTTCAAGAAGGCCCTGCTGTTTCAGCAGAAGGGCGATATCGGAAACGCGATAAACGAGTTTTCACGCGTCCTGGAAATGGAGCCTGACGACGAGATGGCCGAAGGGGCGCAGCAGGCCATCGAGGCTTTGGACACTCTGCAGATCAGGCACATAGTCATGCTTGCCGTCGAGGATTTCATCTTCCGGGCAAAGCTCATCCGAGACCCGGAGTCGGCCGCGGTAGAGCGCGGCTTCTCGCTCAGCTACTCCGGGGTGAACACGCTGAAACAGATCCAGTTCGACGAACTCTCCGATGTATGGAGCGAGTGGAAGCAGAGATTCTACCATTGACTGAGAAGCGAGAGACCCGTCACAACGTGAGAATCCATACGGCCGTAGGGACTGCCGACCTCGAGGCGTTGATGACCAGGGTCGGTGTGGAATGGCCCGGTGTAGTCAGGATGCTTCCGAAGGCGGTCAGCCACGTCGTTGAGATTCGCGCAGTGCGAACTCCGGCGGCGCTGATCCTGAAAGAGGAGATGCTGTCCAAGGGCGGCGATGCTGCCATCCATAGAGACTGTATCACGGGCAGGGCAGACCTCTCGGATGTCGTGTTGATGGGGAGCGAGAAGGTCATCCGACAGGTCACTGAATCTCTCAGCGCGCAGCCGTTCTCACTGAAGGAGATTGCACGCGAGATAGGGGATGCGACCGAGAACTTCCGGCGAGTCACTCCTCTTATGCCGCCCGAGGACTTGCTGACCGGCGCGGTAGGACGGCTTTACCGGACGATGAGTCAGCGCACCGTCGTCATGGGCATTCTTAATGTCACGCCCGATTCGTTCTCCGACGGCGGCAGGTACACGGCGAATGATGCTGCCGTGGAGCATGGCCTGAGTATGGCGGACGACGGGGCGGACATTCTTGATGTCGGTGGTGAGTCGAGCCGCCTGGGGTCCGAGGCGGTCTCGGCCGACGAAGAGATGTCACGGGTGCTGCCGGTAATCGAAAGGCTTGCGTCGGAGGCGGACGCGCTGATCTCAGTAGATACCTGTAAGCCGGAGGTGGCGAGGGCCGCCTTGGATTCGGGGGCGCACATCATCAACGACATCACCGGCCTCCGCGACTCGGCCATGATCCGTTTGGTGGCCGAAAGCAAGTGTCCGACTGTCGTCATGCACATGAAAGGCACCCCGGGCACGATGCAGAATGACGCCTTCTATGAGGATGTCGTATCCGAAGTGATGGGGCATCTTCGGGATCGCATCATGGCGGCTGTCGAGGCCGGCGTACCGCGAGAGATCCTCATCGTTGACCCTGGGATTGGGATCGGGTTCGCCAAGACCGGGTCGCACAACCTCGAGATACTGCGCAAGCTCGGTGACTTCAAGTCCATCGGTCTGCCGATCCTGGTCGGGACGTCACGCAAGCGGTTCATCGGTGATGTTCTGAACTGTCTTCCCGTTGGCGAACGCATGGAAGGCACGGCTGCCACTGTCGCCCTCAGCATCGCGGGCGGCGCGAACATCGTGCGGGTTCACGACGTTCGCGAGATGGTCCGGGTGGCTCGGATGTCGGACGCGATCGTGCGACTCCCGGTCGCTCGCTCGGTTGACACCCCGCACTCCCCATGATATATTGACTCCGTCATTTCCGAGTCTGCCGGATCGTGCGCAGTCCGGCGCGCCGTGCGTGCGCTGTTTCAGCCCTGTCCAGGAACCATCGCCCATGTTTAGACCATGTCCCGCATTTGCTGCTCGTGCCCTGGTCTGGGCATTGTTGCTCTGCGTTCGTTGCTGTGCTGCCGAGCCGGCGGCGGGCGATGGAGTGATGCAGTCAACTCGGAACTCCGGCGACAGAGTCTACTCGGGCACGATCAGCCTCGATCAATGGTTTCCGTCAGGTGTGGCCCGGGACAGCTATCGCATAGCTCCGGGCGACGCACTTGGAATCCATGTGTACGGAAGGTCCTCCCTGGACTACCTCAACCCCAACCCATCCGCATCCGCAGAATCCGGCGGTACTTCGGAAGTGATCGTTTCCCCTGACGGCGACGTCTACATCCGCCTTGCAGGCCGGGTCGCCGCTGCGGGGAAGACCACTAGCGAACTGGAGGACGCCATCCGGAAAGCGCTCTCGCCTTACATAAGGGAGTTTGATGTCACGGTAACCCTTGGGAAGGCTCGCACGGTGAACGTGTGGATCACCGGCGAGGTCGAGAACCCGGGGCCGCGTACGTTTCCGGCGGAATGCTCGGTGAGCCTCGCCGTTCTGCAGGCGGGGATTAAGCCGACGGGTTCGACCCGTCGTGTAACGCTGATTCGAGGTGAAGACAGAGTTCTCGTCGATCTCTACTGGATGATGGTGACGGGGAAGGTTGGCTCGGACGTTGCGCTTGAGAGTGGAGACATCGTTCATGTTCCTCCAGTGAAGGAGTACGTCGAGATCAGGGGAGAATGCACGCGGCCGGGCCGATATGAGATGCTCACTTCGGCCGGAGAGTCGAGAAGCTTTGAGGCAGCGCATCTTCTGGAACTATCGCTCGGATTGTCGCCGGCAGCGGCTCTCTCTCGTTGCTCGATTGAGCGTATAGGGAGTGATGGCCGAAAGTCGGCCGTCAGTGTTGATTTGAGCCTGACGCCAGTTAGTGTCAAGCTTCAGTCCGGCGATGTTCTGGTGGTCCCTTCCATTGAGGCGTACCAGCCTATCATACGGCTGATCGGCGAGTTCAAGGGTGACGGCGTCTATCAGCGCGCTCCGGGGGCTACTGAGATTGATGTCGAGAACAGGGGAGGCATCTACCCACTGAAACAGGGGCAGTCGGCGCTGGACGTGATCAGTGCTACGGGAGGAGTGACTCCGCAGGCCGACTTGAAGCACGCGCGAATAGAACGCAACCAGGGTGACAAGACGCTCGAGATAGCTCTGGATCTTGAGAGGCTGATCGTACACCATGATCTTACCGCAGATGTCGAACTGCAGAGCGGTGATTCGCTCGTGCTTCCCGCGATCTCGGACAGGATTCATGTATTCGGCCAGGTCAGGAGACCTGGCTCATACGTGTACAGCCCCCGGCGCAGGTTGGTGGACTACCTGAGTGACGCCGGTGGTCCGACGGACAAAGCCAAACTGGCAGATGTCAGCGTGGTAAGGGGTGGGCTTGAGTCGCCGCAGGTACTCAGGCTCAATGCTGAGAGCGCGATTCGCGGATATTCAGACCAGGGGAATCCCGAACTGCAGCCCGGCGATATCGTATACATTCGCGAGAAGTTCATAAGCGGGTGGCGCGACGGAGTTCAACTCATTTTCACCAGCATCAGCCTGGCGAATCTGTTGGGACTATAGGAAGCGCGAACCATGGAAGAGATCAGCCTCTCAGATTATGCGGAGATATGGAATCGCCGGAAGCTGACCATAGTCCTGACGGCGGTCTTGTCGATCGTCTTCACCGGGGTCGCTCTCCTCCTCATGCCCAGGACCTACGTCGCCGAAACGAGCCTGCTGTTGCCTGAGCAGAACCAGATTAACGTCGGCGCTCAGTTCGCTCAGCTTGCCGGTTTCGCAATGCCCGGCATCACGCAGAGTGTCTCGAGCCAGGGGGTCTACATCAGCGTCCTGAAGAGCCGAGTTATCTCCGATCGTGTGTGCAGTCGCCTCAAGCTGGCGCAGTACGGACTCGACTACAAGGACCTCCAGAAACGTATGCTGGTGGAGACGCCCAAGGAAGGTGGACTGCTCGTTTCGTGCCGGGTCCCGACTTCTTGGCTCAGGCCGTACTGTGACAGCGAGGAAATCTCGAAACGGACTGCTCGGCTTGCCGCGGATGTGGCTAATGCGTACGTTTTGGAACTCAGGGAATATGATCGTTCCAACTCGCTGTTCCTCGGCAGGCAGAACCGCGTCTTGATAGAAAGGCAGATGCATCGTGCGAAGGCAGAACTGTCTGCCGCTGAGGACCGCCTGCAGTCGTTCCAGGAGGCGCATCCCAGACTGGTGCCCCCGGACAAGAGCGTGATCTACGCAGAGCGGGGCATGCAACTTGCGACCGAAGAGACAGCCGCTGCGGTGCTGCTTCAGGAAACACAGGCCCAACTGGAACAATCTCGCGCAACGTGGAACCTTGGAGCCCCTGAGGGGGTTAGCCCGGAGGCCGTGGTTGACAACCCGACGATCAGCCAGCTGCGGACACGGCTGGCGGCGCTCGAGGTCGAGCGGACGAATCTGCTCGAGGATTTCACGGAGGCGCATCCTGCCGTGGTCAGCGCAGATCGTCAGATTCGGACAATGAGGGATAAGCTCGAAGGAGAGGTCAGCCGCGTTATCGCGGGTGCCGCCGGGAGTGAAACTCCAGCGCACAGTGAACTCCTGAGGCAACTGGTCCTGCTGCAGATCAACCGAGAAGGCCTGCAAGCACGTATTGGCGCGATTTCCAGGGCAACTGCTGAGCTGGACAGTGCGCTCATGTCGCTTCCGGCCGAAGAGAAGGAATACGCTCGGCGTATCAGGGATGCCAAGTCCGCCGAGGCCGTCTACACGACCCTGCTGGCGGAGCATGCCAAGGCTCGCGTAGCGGAGGGCCGCGAGGGCGGCAACTTCATCGTGCTTGACCAAGCTGTGCCGCCGGAACTGCCTGCCGGCCCAAGGGTGAAGCTTGCCCTTCTTGTGGCGCTCTTGGCCGGTCTGGCTCTAGGCACGCTGATAGCCACAGCTCAGGGCATCACGCCGCGGCAGAAGGCCTCGAGCTGATCAGCGCGATTCGTTCCCGCAATATCGAGTCAATGGAAAGGATCTTCGATGTCGATCATCACAGCATCGGCGTCGAAGAAGTGGCGAAATGGGTGTTGTCACCGACGTGCGAACCTGCGCCTCGTCTCAATCTGTCCGCGAGGACTATCTAGTCTTCGGTAGTCCGAGGATAGAAGAGGATGAGATCAACGAGTTGGTCGCCACACTGCGTAGCGGCTGGTTGGGGACTGGCCCCAAAGTCGCTCGGTTCGAGGCGGATTTCGCTCAGTACACTGGCAGCAGGAACGCTCTCGCCCTTAGCTCATGCACCGCCGGGCTACACCTCTCTCTGCTTGCGCTTGGCATCGGGCCTGACGACGAGGTGATCACTACGCCGATGACTTTTGCGGCCACCGCAAATGCGATCATTCACGTCGGCGCAAAGCCTGTTTTCGCGGATATTGAACTACCCTCAATGAACATCTCGCCTGATGATCTGGAGGAGAGGATCACTGATCGCACGAAGGCCGTTATCCCCGTTCACTTCGCTGGTCGGCCGTGCAGGATGGATCGAATCATGGAGATTGCCCGAAGGCGCGGGCTGGCGGTGATAGAGGACGCCGCTCATGCCGTTGAGGCCTGGTATCATGGTCGTAAGGTGGGCACAATCGGGGACCTGGGCTGTTTCAGTTTCTATGTTACGAAGAATATAGTGACTGGCGAGGGGGGGATGGTCACGACAGACAATGACGGCTATGCCGATACCATAAAGGTCTACAGCCTCCACGGTCTGAGTAAGGATGCCTGGCGGCGCTACTCGGACGAAGGCTTCAGGCACTATCGGGTGATTGCCCCCGGCTACAAGTACAATATGATGGATATTCAGGCGGCTATCGGGATTCATCAACTAAAGCGGGTCGGCGAGTACCACTGCCGAAGGCGTGAGATATGGACGCGATATGATGAGGCTCTATCTGACCTGCCGATGGACCTGCCTGCGCCACAGGACCCCGATACCGTGCATGCCCTGCATCTCTACACCCCGTTGCTGCGGCTTCGCGAGCTCGCCTGCACTCGTGACGA
>JAGONM010000045.1 GCA_017993055.1 Armatimonadota bacterium | reverse complement strand
GGAGACAACGTCTCGCTGGAGGGAACGCTGATCCAGCCGATCGCGATGGAAGAGGGGCTGCGGTTTGCGATCCGAGAGGGCGGCCACACCGTGGGAGCGGGAGTCGTCTCCGCGGTTATCGAGTAGGGTTCTGCGTCCGAGCGCAGTGAGTTCACCGGGTTAGGGAGGGAGCTCGACTCCCTCCCTAACCGCGTAAAAATCCCCGGCCCGTCGCCAGGACGCGGGGACGGGTTTCAGGAAGGTTGATCATCAATGGCTACCGATGCCAGAATAGTCATAACCCTGGCTTGCCAGGACTGCAAGTCCAGGAATTATGCGACAACAAAGAATAAGCGGAATGACCAGGACAGGATAGAGCTGAAGAAGTTCTGCAAGAAGTGCCGGAAGCACACCGCGCATCGAGAGGCTAAGTAGGGCGCGCGCTTGAACGCTCCGGGTTCAACGTTCAGAGTTGCGGACGCCCGGCCTGCTCGAACCTTGAACATTGAACCTCGAGCTTTGGATCGCTGGGCCGGCTCTTTACATTCTCGCACCGATGTGGTAACATCTATGCGCAAAACGCAGGGGCATAGCTCAGTTGGTAGAGCACCGGTCTCCAAAACCGGGTGTCGCAGGTTCGAGTCCTGTTGCCCCTGCCAGATGTGTGGATACGGACTTGATGAAGCTCCCTGCGCCGCACGAAATGGCTGTGCAGAGGAGTATTTTTGTGGTTCGTCCTGAAGGACGAGCCCCCGAGGGATGTGACCATATGGCATCAATAGCAGGCAACCGAAGCCAGGCGAACTTCTTCCAGCGGGTAGCCAGGTTCTTCCACGAGGTATGGGTGGAACTCAAGAAGACATCGTGGCCCTCGTATGACGAGGTCAAGAAGTCTACGCTCGTAGTTCTCGTTGCCATCCTGATCATCACGGTCTGGATCGGCGGACTCGACCTCGTGCTGGGATGGCTGACCAAGAAGGTCGGCTGGTAGCCAACGCGAGAAAGGCTGCTCGCACAGACTCGCCGACATGATGTGAGGCTTGATTATGGAAAGGCACTGGTACGCAGTACACACGTACTCAGGGCATGAAAACAAGGTAAAGACGAATATCGAGCGCCGCGCGGAATCAATGGGCCTGAAGGACCGTGTCTTCAGGATACTGATCCCCACGGAGCAGGAGTTGCGCACGCGCGCCGGCAAGAAACGCGAGGTCGCGCGCAAGATATTCCCCGGTTACATCCTGATAGAGATGGTTCTCGACGACCAGACGTGGTACCTCGTGAAGAGCACCACCGGGGTCACGGGATTCGTCAGCTCCGGTAACAAGCCGGTCCCGCTTCAGGACAAGGAGATCGCGAACATCCTGGAGGCCGTGGAAGGCCCGCGCCAGAAGCCCAAGTTGCTCTGGGAGAAGGGCCAGGTCGTGCGCGTCATGTCCGGGCCGTTCGCGGAGTTCACCGGTACTATCGAAGACGTCAACGCTCCGAGAGAGAAACTCCGGGTGCTGATCTCGATCTTCGGCAGAGATACCCCGGTCGAACTCGACTTCACTCAGGTAGAGAAGATATAACGCGTCTCTCGTCACGCTGAATCGAGTTCGGCATGACGGTGAAGCAGTATGGTGATGGAGGATCACAATGGCTAAGAAGGTTATGGGAGTGGTCAAGCTCCAGATTCCCGCTGGGCAGGCCACGCCGGCACCACCTGTTGGCCCCGCGCTGGGCCAATACGGCATCAATATGATGGAGTTCATCAAGTCGTACAACGAGAAGACGTCTTCGCAGGTCGGCACGATCGTCCCCGTAGAGATCACCGTATTCGAGGACCGCTCGTTCACGTACATTCTGAAGACTCCGCCCGCCGGCGAACTGCTCAAGAAGGCTGCGGGCATTGACAAAGGTTCAGGCGTGCCCAACCGCGAGAAGGTCGGCAAGGTTACTCGCGAGCAGGTGCGGAGCATCGCCGAGCTGAAGATGCCCGACCTGAATGCGAACGACATAGAAGCCGCCATGAAGATCATCGAGGGTACCGCCCGATCCGCCGGCATCGAGGTGGAGGGCTAGTACCCCGTGGGAGGTCCGCATCGCGGGCCGCAGACACACCACAAGGAGGATTCGCAATGGCCGATCACGGCAAAAGGTACAACGAAGCACTTACGAAGATCGAGAAGGGCAAGCTGTGGGAGCCGGCTGAGGCGCTCGCCACAGTCAAGGAACTTGCCAACGCCAAGTTCGACGAGACCGTAGACGTCGCCGTCCGGCTCGGGGTAGACCCGCGCCACGGCGATCAGATGGTCCGAGGCACCACCACACTCCCCCACGGCACGGGCAAGTCCCGCCGCGTAGCCGTCTTCGCCAAGGGCGACAAGGCTCAGGCCGCGACGGACGCGGGCGCGGACACGGTCGGCGCGGAAGACCTCGTGAAGCAGATCGAGGGCGGATGGCGCGAGTTCGACATCCTGGTCGCAACGCCGGACGTCATGAGCATGGTCGGAAAGCTCGGCAAGATCCTCGGCCCTAGGATGCCGAACCCGAAGTCCGGCACCGTCACGATGGACGTTGACAAGGTCGTCAAGGACATCAAGAGCGCGTCGCGCGTCGAGTACAGGGTAGACAAGGCCGGCACGATCCACATGGCGATCGGCAAGGTCTCCTTCGATGCGGAAAAGCTGGTCGAGAACCTGGCGGCCCTGATATCCGCGCTCCTCAAGGCCCGCCCGGCCGCTGCGAAGGGACGATACCTGAAGCGGATCACCGTCTCCTCGACCATGGGGCCCGGCTTCGACCTCGATACACAGAAGACCCAGGCCATCGCCGAGAAGTGAGCCGCTCCACCAAGATATGAGGAAAAAGGGGACGCCCACCCGGGCGTCCCTTTGTGCTTTCTGCTGTGCTCGCGGCAACTACTGGATGACGTAGTCCGCGCTCTTGACGTCGCTGTCCGTCCAGTCCGTTTTCCAGGCCTTGGCCTTCAGAGTGCTGTCCTCGGTAATCAACACCAGGCCTGCGTACTCTGCGCTGTTCTCATCAGGCTCGGTGCCATCCGTGGTGTAGCGAACAGTCACGTCGGAAGTGTCGCAGGTGATGGTCACGCTTTGTGCGCCCGAATACGTGCCGCCGTCGGGATCGAATGACGGCGTGGCCACCTTCAACTCGTAAGTAGCGCTGTGCGTGTAGCCCGGCAACAGCCCGGACTTCCACGCTCTTGCTTTCAGAGTCGTGGACTTGTCGATCGTCACTGCTGACGTGTACTCAGCGCTGCTCTCCGTAGGTTCCGTCTCGTCGGTAGTGTACCGGATCGTCGCGCCGGTCGTGGGACACGTTATGGCGACGCTCTGCGTCGTAGCATACGTGCCTGCGCCCGGCTCGAATGCCGGCTCGCCTGCGACGCACTGCACCTGACTCAGTCCGGTGCCGTCGGCGTTCATGATCCACAAGCCCTGCGTTCCACCCACTGACCTGACGAAGGCGAGGTGTGTACCACCGGGGGACCATGTGGGATCCTGAGCCCAGCTAACCGGGTCGCCATTGTCGAGCACG
The DNA here is from genome assembly GCA_017993055.1 of Armatimonadota bacterium. Lineage (NCBI taxonomy): Bacteria > Bacillati > Armatimonadota > Armatimonadota bacterium. The sequence goes on along the minus strand of JAGONM010000045.1, from coordinate 20,946 downwards.
CAAGTCAGGCCGGTGCTATCCGGCCTGACTTTGTATATCTTGCCATCCATATCAAACGCAATGAACCCGCTGGTTCCCCACGATATCGAGCCTACAACGCGCTCTTCATCGGTGAAGTTCGTCAACTGCCGCAGGTTTGAACGGTCAACAGCGCTCCTCGCCCACAGGTTCTCGTGCTTCAGGAACGCTGCCTGTTGGTGATCAGGAGACCACGCAGGAGTATACTCTCCGTCTCGGCTGGCAGCCAGCCATCTTATGTCTCTGCCGTTCAGCGCGGATGCGATGACCAGATCTACGTTGCCATTTCGCCCTGTCTGGATGATAAACTCACTGCCATCGCTCGATACTGCGTAGTCGGAGAGAGCAATGTCCGCTACCCGCGACTCCGCGCCGGTAGCCAAGTCCTTCTTCCACAGCCGCCGGGCGCCGGATCGGAACGACAGGAAGTACAAAGCGCCTGAATCCGGAGACCACTGAGGATGCAAGTCGGCAGCCGAATCAGTTGTCATTCGTTCCAAGCCACTCCCGTCCGGATGGATCGCCCATATGTCGCAGTTGCCATCAATGTGATCAGCCTGGAACGCGATGTACTGGCCGTCAGGTGACCATGCGGGGTGCAGAATCTCAGGCAAATGCTCAGACGGTTCCTCTGTAGCATACAGTGCGCTCAGGAGCCGTGTCACCAGGATAATGGCAAACAACTTGAGAAAAGCTTGTGTCCCGCTCACTGTTATTCCTCCGGATGTATATCAGTAACTAATAATTGGAAACTGAAAACTGCAATAGCTGTCGTGAATATATTGGGCAAACATGTGCTGGCCGAAATCCCACTTGATCAAATCCTCGTCTTCATTAGTGGTCAGCATGACCATTTCCAGGAGATTCGAGGGCATCAGATATGTGTGCGTCCGCTTTCTCCGGTCAGCCAAGGCTCGAAGCATGGTCTGTCTTGGGTCACCCGTGGCATTCCTGGTCACATATGTGCGCATTGGGCTGATTGCCGTCAAGTGATCCTTCAAGTTGTCAGCTAATGAGTACGAATCTATGATATCTGGACGGTAGCATACTTCCGTGAGCCGGTTTGTTGTCTTGTGTGTGGTGCCGGCGCTGCAGTGAAGAGAAATGAACACGGCACGATCAGGCTGATCAGCACGGAGCTGGGCGTCGACCCAACTTGCGCGCCTTTCTCGTCCACTGAGCAACATCCTGGTCTGTTCATCCCTCTTATCCAGGAACCTGGGCACATCAATAGGGTGGTACAACCTCTTCACACAATCCATGTGTGTCCACCCCGGATGCTCGATGACACAGTGAGTTGCAAGTACTCCTGCCAAGAGCTGTCTGACCCACTGATTAGCTTCTCTTTCATCCCATTCGCTGTATCGGGTTGTTCCTGTTGTCCCGGAATCCGTGCCTCCGTGTCCGGCATCAAGAAAGGCCGCAATCCCGATACTTGTCCAAGAGTAGTTGTGCTGCAGCAGTGGTCTTTCACGATGGGCTTTTTCGACAAGAGCGCCTACGTACTGCTTGTCCCCTGCCGACACCAGGAACCGATATGTCCCACCCTTGTTGAAGTTCACCTCAATATCAGGGAAGTAGATGGTGGCGTTGACTGGTAAGCTGCCGGTGAGAGATTCGCTGGCAAGCAATTCCAGGTCAGGATCGTATACATCCAGCCTTGCCCTGCTCAATTGCATTCCGGGCAGCGGTTCCATCGGGCCTGCGGAGAAGCTTACTCGCATCGTGCTTACGCCGGTCTCCTCATCGTAGGCTACTTCCTCAGCGTCCGTACTGTGAATCTGCCAGGTTGACTTGTCGCAATCCTGGTCCCAGTGGAAGGTCGGGCTTGGGTTGAACGGGTCCCAGGGCGGGTCATCGAGTATCTGGGCGGCGACGATCTTGTAGAGGTAGATACCCTTCGGCATCAGATCCCCGACGTCATTCTTGCCGTCCCATGTGTACGTATACGTTGCATTCGGACCGGCTGTCTTCGTGACGGCCTCAGTCCTTACGTGCTCTTGATCCGAGGTGAGTATCTCGATGTTGACACTGGTTTCCTGCGCAGGCGGGTACGCGTCAAAGCAGTCGGAGAGTGTGTAGGTAATGGTCGGCTCGTCTTCCTCGTCCGGGTCGTAGATCAGGTACTCCGGCTCTGCCGCTACCGTGAGGTTTGCCAGGTCGAAGGGCATGCTGTCGCTGACAACAACCTCTTCCTCGCCTCTCATCCAGGAGAACGAGGCGGTGTGCAGCCAGTCGCCATTATGCCCGCCACCGGTGGGAGCGGCACTGTTCCACCAGTACGCGCCCCTATGCGGGAACTCGCACGGCCTGTCCTCCCACATCGTCACCCACATGCCTCCGCCCAGAGGCGTCAAGAGGAACTCGCACTCGTGCGTTGCGGACTTGCCCGGCCTGTATCCGGCGACCCATTCGACTTCCATGCCCACGTTCCCGCCGATCGGTGAACCAGGATACGTCATCACTCCGTTCGTCGAGAAGACGCTGTTCACCTCCACCGAGCACTGAACATCGGCATCCGTGAACTGCTTGGCGATCGGATCGTCTCTGGCGGGATCGCCAGGCGCACGTCCGTCGCTGATAATGCACTTGGCCGTATAGTGCCCGGTGTCCGTGAACTCGCAGGTCACATAGAAGTCGTAGTACGCCCTGCCGGAGGGTTCGCCCTCGACGTGAGCGACGGTCCGGTAGCTTACGTCGAGCGGATACACCCTCGCTTGAGTGTCATTCCTGTAGAACTCCCACGTAGCTGTGACGACATCCCAGATGGCCAGCGGGTCATAGTATATGTCCTGGTCTTCCGCCCCTGTCACTCGGAACTCGGCTTCTTCCCCCAATCCGACAACCACGCTCCCCGAACTCCAGTTGCATTCGAGGCAGTTCTCGGGCACGCGCCGTCCCTCCGGGTCATTGGCCACAATCGCGGGGCCCTTCTCTTGCCCCAATCTGCCCCACGCTGCGCTGAGAATGCAGAGGAATAGCAGAGCCGCGGCTCCGACGGGCTTCATCCTCGTCATGGCGCTACTCCTCCTCCAGTTTCAGGGTTGACAAGAGCCCCGCTGCGTGCCTGGCCCATTCGGACTCAGGGTAGAGAGCGACCGTCTTCTCCAACGCGGCCTTCGCTTCCGTCTTCCTGCCCGCCTGGAACTCAGCATTGCCTATGAAGTACTGGAGGTATGCGTTCCAGTCGCTTACCGGCCTCGTAGCCAGTATGTTCTCGCACAGTAGGATGCAGCCGTCGTAGTCCTTCCGGGCGTAAGTGCAATAGGCCATGTGATAAAGTATTTCTGTCGTCAGAGTGGTCTCGGGGTATGCTCCGATTGTACTACTCAACGCCTCCCACGCCTTGTTCATGTCATTCTCGGAATACAGGTATATCCTCGCCTGGCGCAACTCGGCTTTGGCGACCGCTTCACCCTGACCGGGATACTTCGTCCTCGTGGAGGAAAATACTTCGAGGGCCTTCGTCAGGTCATCAGGCTTCTTGCGTCCCTCGAACCAGTACCTCTGCAGGTACGTTAGCCCGGTTTCCACGTAGGCATCCGCCCGCCACCCAGGATCCTTGGCATTGGCCATCAAGTAGCTGAAGGCCTCGAGTGCTTTGGTGAAATCGGGCGGTGTGCGTCGGTGCAGAACGCCGATGCGAAGCCTTGCCTCGTCCGCCTCGGGGCTTGTGGGGTAGTGGTCCACTATCCTCTGGAAATCGGCGATCCGCGTGTCCTTGTCGCCTTTGATGGTCTTGTAGTGGATAGCAGCTATTCCTTTGAGCGCTTTCGGGGCTTCGGGCGAGTTGGGGTAGAGAGCGACGACGGCCTGCCATCGGGCCTCTGCTTCAGTGCTGCCCTTCTTGTAAGCGATCCATCCGAGGTAGAACTGTGCGTCGGGAGCGAGGGTTGAGCCCGGTTGGTCCTGGAGAAGCTTGCCGAAGAGGGCCTCAGCCTCGTCAAGCTGGTTTGCATCATACTTGGCATGCGCTTGTGTGGATAGCTGATCGGCTGTCTGCAGCGCATGCGCTGGCGCGAGCGCCCCCACAACCAGCAGGCAGATCAGCCAGGTTGCCGTAGCCAATCGGCGTCTCATGGTGGATACTCACAACTCCTTTCTGTACTCTTGCCGGCAATATGACGGATGCCCGTCTTGTGCGGCACGAACAGTGGAGAAGCAGAAGGTATCTCAACTTGTATAGTATATACCATGAAGCCTCCATTGTCAAACCAAGATTTACGCCCCTGATAGAGCATCGAGAATACCAGCGTCGGACCGCGCCAGAGCATCCGGTCTGCCCGGGTGCGTACCCGCGTTGATCTCACCTGTCGGCGATCCCGGTCACGGTTCCCTCAAGGTTATGCAGAAGCCGCCGATTCCACCGATAATCCAATAGAGAGGTATCCGCAAAGACTCCGATTTCGCCGGCGGCCGGAGGCCAAAACCAATGCCGCTTGCACGTCTGCGGTCGCCGGCGATCCAGCGCGACCTCTCCGATCGAAAGGGTGTGAGGTAAGTGGCAAGGCGAACTCTGCTCGTAAGCGGCGGGTTCGGGGACCGCATGGTGCTACGGGACGTGCTGTCGTCCATCGGCTGCCAGGTAGTCGGCGAGGCCAAGACCATAGACGAATCGCTCGAGAAGTACCAGGCGCTCGAACCGGACCTCGTCGTCATGGACGCGGCCCTGCCGGACGTAGACGGCGCCGCCGCCGTCCGCCGCATCATCTACAAGGACCCCAACGCGGTGATCCTGATCTGCGCGGGCAACGGCCAGCGCGCGCTCGCCATGGACGCCCTCAGTGCGGGCGCCCGGGACTTCGTCGTCAAGCCCCTGAACCCCCGGAAGGTGCTGAAGACGATCCAACTCATGAGCAAGGAGCGATAGGAGGGCGGAAGGATGCCGGCATCGCGAGTAGACCCTGGGGGCCCGCCGCCCGCGGCGAGCCGCTCTTCGACAATACTCGTTTCCTGTTGACACGGCATCGGCTGTGGGTATACAATGCCCCGAGGCGTATCGGAGCCTGTCGGAACGGAGGTTCCGGCAGTCCGTGCGGGCTTCTCATGCCCGGAACGTCGAGTCTCGGAACCACAGCCGGATCCCATGCGTAATAAGACCGACAACTCGATACTGGCGGACACGCAGCTTCTCTGGACCAGATACAAGGGCCAGGGCGATCAGAAGGCGCGAGACGCCCTGATCAATCAGTACGCGTACCTGGTCAAGATCACGGCCGGCCGCGTCGTAACCAGCCTCCCGCCGAACATGGACAGAGATGACCTGGTCGGCGCAGGCGTAGTCGGGCTTATCAAGGCCGTGGACCAGTTCGATGTTTCCCGCCAGGTGAAGTTCGAGACCTACGCGATCGCGCTCATCAGGGGCGCGATCCTGGAGATGCTCCGCGAAGAAGACTGGGTGCCCCGGTCGGTGCGCGAGCGGGTCAAGAACCTGGAGCGGACATATCTGCGGCTGGAGATGGAGAAGGGGAGGCCGGCCACTGAGGAAGAGGTCGCCGAGGCTCTGGAAATAGACCTCGATGATCTTCATTCCCTCCTGGCCGATACGGGTCGGGCCACGCTCATGTCGCTCGATGACGTGATCATCGGTTCCGACGGAACAGAGCATGTCCATCTCGCCGACATCATCAACGACGAGTCGGCGAGTCCCGCCACCGAAATCGAAGGCCACGAGATGCGGCGCATACTCGGCAACGCGATTGACCGCCTGCCGGAACGGGAGCGCCTCATAATCGCCCTCTACTACTATGAGGGCCTGACCTTCAAAGAGATAGGCAGGGTCCTGACGGTTTCCGAATCGAGGGTCTATCAGTTGCATACACAGGCAGTGCTCAGGCTGCGCGGGTACCTCACGCACGATGTGGCGCTGTTTCACTAGTTTCCGGATCGTCCCAATATCGAGAGGAGAGCATAGCAATATGAGTAAGGCAGTCAGCAAGACCGTTCTGATGGCCATGGCGGCGCTGGTGGCCGCTTCCTTCCTGGCCGGATGCGGCAAGTCGAGCGTGGCCAAAGTCAACGGCCGGAAGATCAGCCGTCAGGAATACTACGACAGGCTCGAAAGGATGCCGATGGGCAACCCCCCGATGCAGGTGGAGGCAGGAGTTGTCGTCCTTCGCGACCTCATAAACGAGGAACTGCTGATCAGGCTCGCGGAGAAAGAGAAGGTCCCGCCGACCAATGCGCAGGTGGACGAGCGCTACAAGCAGATGGAGAAGCAGCCGCAGTTCATGGCCAAGATGAAGGAATCGGGTCTCACCAAGGATCAGGCCAAGGATCTGGTGCGCATCCTGCAGGCTCACTTCAATCTGATGACCCGCGGCATCAAGGTGACCGACGAGGAAGTCAAGAAGTACTACGAGGCGAACAAGGACAAGCAGTTTACCATCCCGGAGAACGCCGAGGTGGCGGCCATCTTCTGCGAGAACAAGGCGACGGCCGACAAGGCCATGAACCTCCTGAAGCAGAATGTTGACTTCGCCACGGTCGCCAAGCAGCTCTCATCCGATCCGAACTCCAAGGATCGGGGCGGGCGTCTCGGTCGCCCGGTCTACGTGAACGATCAGGGCCTCCCCGAAGCGGTCTGGAAGAAGGTGCTTGCGACCAAGAAGGGCGCGTACACCGAACCGATCGCCGATCAGACAGGCTTCGTCATCTTTAAGGTGATCCGCCAGAACCCCAAGAAGGTTCAGAAGTTCGAAGAGGTAAAGTTCCTTCTCTGGGACGGAATGATGAGGGAGAAGGGCGGCCAGAAGTGGAACGTGGACGCCGAACTCAACAAGTTCCGGGAGACCGCCGACGTCAAGATCATGATTGACCGATATCGCGACCAGTTGCTCCCGAAGGAAGGCGGCCCCGGAATCCCCGGCGGTCAGAAGCAAGAGACCAAGCAGCAGCCGAAATAGCGGGCGGCTCCGTGGACAGCATGCAGACAGCGGCGCCGAGGCCTGCGCGGTGATAACCATCGTGGGCCTCGGCCCCTCGAATCGCGAGCATATATCAGTGGGTGCGTGGGAGATGATACTTTCCGCGCCCACTGTTTTTGTGCGTACCCGCAGGCACCCCGTCGTCGAGGAGTTGGAGTCTCACGGCGCCAGACTCATATCGTTCGACCGCCTGTACGATGAGGCGGTGAGCTTCGACGCTGTCTACGCCGGGATCGCCGATCGCCTGCTGGAGGAGGCTGCACGGTGCGACGACGTCGTCTACGCCGTGCCGGGTCACCCTCTCGCGGGAGAGCGCTCCGTCGGAATCCTGATGGTTCGCGCAAGTGAATCCGGCGTAGAGGTCCGGATTGTCGGCTCGGAGAGCTTCATCGAGCCCGTCCTCGAAGCAGTCGGCGTCGGGTTCGATTCGGGCATCAAAGTACTCGACGCGCTGTCGCTCGATGCGGTGCATCCCGATCCCTGCGTGACGAATATCATCTACCAGGTGTACGACCGCCTGATCGCTTCCGAGGTCAAACTCGCGCTGATGGAGATTTACCCCGATGACTTTGAGATTGCCGTCGTGACCGGCGCGGGCACTCTCTTCTCGCAGGTGCTCCACCGACCGCTTTATGAACTCGACCGCGGGGAGTTCGACCACCTGAGCAGTGTCTTCGTGCCGCCTGCGCGGCATCCGAAATCCGGAACCCAGGACCACGCGCTATGAACCGACCCGGCACGGAGTTCGAGAAGCTCGTTGAGATCATCGCCCGGCTGAGAGGCCCGGACGGCTGCCCGTGGGACCGCGAGCAGACCTCCGAGTCAATCAAGCCCAACCTCCTCGAGGAGACCTACGAAGTCCTGGAGGCCATTGACAACCGCGACCCGGACGAACTGCGGTCTGAACTCGGCGACCTGATGATGCAGGCCGTGTTCCACGCCAGGTTCTCAGCCGAGCGCGGCGAGTTCGATATTGGGGACTCGCTCCGGAGCATCAACGAAAAGCTGATTCGAAGGCATCCTCACGTCTTCGGCGAGGCCGAGGTCGCCGGATCGGACGAAGTCCTCCACAACTGGGAGGAGATCAAGCGCGCTGAAAAGGGCAACGAGAACCGCACCTCGATACTCGACGGCGTGCCGAAGGCGATGCCCGCCCTCGCCCGCGCGATGGAGATATCCAAGAAGGCCGCAAAGGCAGGTTTTGAGTGGCCCGACCTCGATGCCGTCGTGGCAAAGATGGAGGAGGAGACGGGCGAGCTGAAGGCGGAGCTGGCCGCCGGTGATCGCGGGCGAATACTCGAGGAGATAGGGGACCTGCTGTTCACCGTGGTCAACGTTGCGCGCTGGAAAGGCGTTGACCCCGAGGACGCCCTCCGCGTGATGGTCGAGCGGTTCTCGGACAGGTTCCGCCGGATGGAGCGGGCCGCGCGCGACGCGGGCCGTCGGATCGAGGATATGAGCATCGCGGAGATGGACGCCGTCTGGGACCGTGTCAAGCGCGAGGGATGAGATAGCTGTCCCGTGCCTTGACGAATGACGCCGATTCTGCTACAATCCCTTCAGAGTCACCCCGGTCCGCCGGACCATGAGCGAAGGCGGACGGGGGTTTTTGTTGTCCGTACCAAATGCAGGGCGGTGCTCGCGGAAAGCAGTTCGCGGTGAGACTACTCAGGAATCTATTCAGGAAGGTGGACGACCTGCTCTCGGGCAGGCGGCCCGTGGACGAGCAGCTCTTTGAGGAACTGGAAGAGGCCCTCGTACAGGCCGACCTCAACGTCAACACGGTCGTGCGAATCGTGGAAGACCTGCGCCGCGTATCGCGCGAGGATCGGATGTCAGAGGCCGAGCAGATTCGGGAACGACTGAGGGACGAGATCGCGCAGGCGATGTCCGGGCCGGACGTCGGCCTCCAGTTCTCAGTCGAGCCTCCGACGGTCTACCTTGTCGTAGGTGTGAATGGTGTAGGAAAGACGACCTCGATCGCCAAGCTGGCCCACAGGTTCAAGCGGGAGGGCAAGAGGGTCATCCTCGCGGCGGCGGATACGTTCCGTGCCGCCGCGATTGACCAACTCGAAATATGGGCGAACCGCGTGGGGGTGGACCTCATCAGGCAGCGAGAAGGGGCCGATCCGGCGGCGGTGGTCTACGATGCGATCCAGGCAGCCAGGTCCCGGCGAGCGGACCTAGTGATTGCGGATACCGCGGGCCGCCTGCACACCAGAAGCAACCTCATGGAGGAGTTGAGGAAGATCGGCCGTGTCATAGAGCGCGAGGTCGGACGCAAGGCCGACGAAGTCCTACTCGTTCTTGATGCGACCACCGGCCAGAATGCGATCAGCCAGGCCAGGGAGTTCGCGGCGGCTGTCGGTGTGACCGGCATCGTGCTGGCGAAGCTCGACGGCACCGCGAAAGGCGGCATCGTCGTCACGCTCAACGACGAGCTCGGCATTCCGATCAAGCTGGTCGGAACCGGCGAGACGCTGGATGACCTTGAGGACTTTGACTCCGCCGACTTCGCCGCGTCGCTTGTAGGATAGCGCGGAGTTTGACAAAACCGCGTCGGGTTGGGTATACTACGATTTGCGATTCCAGATAATCGCGCAGGTTTCGATGTTTGAAAGTCTTAGCGAGAAACTACAGAGCGTATTCAAGAAGCTGAGAGGGAAGGGCGCGCTCTCGGAGCAGGATGTCAATGAAGCCCTCCGCGAGGTTCGCCTCGCCCTGCTCGAGGCCGACGTCAACTTCCGGGTCGTGAAGGATTTCGTCTCCCGCGTGCGCGAGCGCGCGGTCGGGCAGGAGGTCTTCGCGAGCCTTTCGCCGGCCCAGCACGTCGTCAAGATCGTCAACGAAGAGATGACCGAGCTGCTCGGCGGCGGGGATACCGCACTGAAGATCGCGGAGAAGCCGCCGACGATCATCATGATGGCAGGACTTCACGGCGCGGGCAAGACGACCACCTGTGCGAAGTTTGCCAATCTGATGCGGAAGCAGGGCCGGAAGCCCCTGCTGGTCGCGCTCGACGTCTATCGTCCGGCGGCGATCAAGCAGCTTCAGGTGCTCGGCGAGCAGATCGGCATACCGGTTTTCACGCTTGGGGACAAGCAGGATCCCGTAGACATAGCACAGGCCGCCGCCGGCGCCGCGGCTTCAGACGGCCGGGACGTGATCATACTCGACACCGCCGGGCGTCTTCACGTAGACGACGACCTGATGTCGGAACTCGGGCGGATCAGATCTGCGGTCCCGCCGACCGAGACCCTGCTGGTCGTGGACGCAATGACCGGCCAGGATGCAGTCAACGTCGCGGAGCAGTTCAACCGGGCGCTCGAGGTGGACGGATTCGTTGTCACCAAGCTGGACGGTGACGCGCGCGGCGGGGCGGCGCTCTCGATCAAGGCGGTCACCGGCAAGCCGATAAAGTTCGCCGGCGTGGGTGAGAAACTCGATGCCCTCGAGCCTTTCCATCCGGAGCGCATGGCGTCCCGGATTCTCGGAATGGGCGACGTGCTCAGCCTGATCGAGAAGGCCGAGGCCGCCGTGGACGCCGAGAAGGTCGAGGAACTCGAGAGGAAGTTCAGGGAGAACAAGTTTGATCTCGAGGACTACCTCGAGCAGTTGCAGCAGATGCGCAAGATGGGTCCGCTCGACCAGATTCTGGGGATGATCCCCGGTCTCAACGCCCGAGGGCTTCAGGGTGCCGAGATTGATGAGAGCAGGCTCGGTAAGGTAGAGGCGATCATTCGATCAATGACCAGGGAAGAGCGCCATCACCCGGAGATGCTGAACGGGAGCCGCAGGCGGAGAGTCGCCAACGGAAGCGGTGCGAGTGTACAGGATGTCAACCAACTCATGAACCAGTTCAGCCAGACGAAGAAGATGATCCGCGAGCTGGCGGAGATGGAGCAGGGAGGCCGCCGGAAGCGTCCGAACATCCCGTTCTTCTCGTAGGGGAGGCGTCCTCGGCCCTGTCAGGATGCGCAGGGCCCTGCAGGAACAGCGGGGACGCAGGCAGAAACGATTAGGTACGAGTCCAAAGGAGGATAGTCTTGTCAGTAAAGATACGTCTGAGAAGGATGGGCGCCAAGGGGCGGCCGTTCTACAGATTGGTCGTAGCCGACAGCCGAACGGCGCGAAACGGCAGGTTCATCGAGGTCATAGGGTACTATGATCCGATGACAGAACCTGTGACGCTGAAAGTTGACGGCGAGAAGGCTGCGATGTGGCTGGGCAGGGGAGCGCAGCCGTCAGATACAGCGAGAGCACTGCTGAAGAAGGAAGGGATCCTGGACACGTTCCTCGGCGCGAAGCAGAAGGCACCTGAGAGTGCCCCCGCGGCCGTTGAGGAAGCGCAGCCTGAGGAGGAGACTGCGCCTTCGGACGAGCAGGGATAGCAGAGCAGATCCAGGAACCGGCTTGAGCCTCAAGTCGGCCGGAGTTCGATCGGCCGAAATGCCGCTCTTTGAGCCCTTTCCGCGTCTTGAATGCCTTCACCCTGCTCCGGAAAGGAGTGATAGGATTGAAGGACATGATCGAGTATCTCGTCAAAGCGCTGGTTGATGATCCTGACCAGGTGAACATCTCCGAGATCGAGGGGCCCGAATCAACCACTTTCGAGATCAGGGTTGCTTCCGAGGATCTGGGCAAGGTGATCGGCAAGCAGGGCAAGATCGCGAATGCGCTCCGCACGGTGGCAAAGGCCGCCGCGATGCGAAACAAGCGCCGCGTCTACCTCGAGATCATTCCTTAGCGGCGATGCTTGTCCGAAGCAAGGTCGTCGTCAAGGCGGTAGTAACCGCTGAGTACAAAGATCGCTTGATCTCGCAGCTCTCCCAGGCGCTGAGTAAGGTGGAGGCCTCCCTCCATCAGCTCGAGGTGCAGGGACGGCAGTATCTTGCCGACCTGGAGGGCGCGGATTCTGCGCGCGCGGCCGAGTTCCGCGAGAAACTGACCCGTCAACAAATGCGCCAGGAGCAGGCGAAGACGAGCCTCTCGGCCAGGCTGGCCGAGGTGCGCAACATGGAGATCGGCTCCGAGCATCCGCATACCGCGCTCGAAGGCTTGTCCGAACTGAACGTCGGCGACAACCTTGCGGAGAAACTGCTTGAGACCGAAGTGCTCGTGAAGGACGATGTGATAGTGGAGATACGAAACGCCCGATGAGCGCCGACACGTGGGATGTCGTGATAGGCAAGATAACCTCTCCCTTCGGCCTCAAGGGAGAGGTGAAGGTGTTTCCTCTCACGGACTTTCCGGAGAGGTTTTCCGAACTGGCGCAGGCGTATCTCGGCACGGAGTCGGACGGGCGGATGTGGGTGATCGAGAGCGTCCGGTTTCACAAGGGACTCGTGCTGATCAAGTTTGAGGGCGTTGACGATATCACCGCCGCGGATGGGCTTCGCGGCATGGAGATTCGTATCCGGAGAGGCGACCTCGTGCCGCTCGAAGAGGGGCGTTATTATATACACGACATCGTTGGCCTCGGCGTGCTGACCACGGACGGCGAGGATCTCGGAAAGGTCGAGCAGGTGCTGACCGGATCGGCGAACGATGTGTATGTCACGCCGCGCGCGATGATCCCGGCGGTAAGGGAGTTTGTCGTAAGCGTTGACCTTTCGAAAAAGCAGATAGTCGTCAAGGCCGTCGAAGGCCTCGTGCAGGAATAACCGAATGCGGATAGACGTCCTGACCATCTTTCCCGAGGTCGTCCACGGCGGCGTGGACTACAGCATCGTGAAGAGGGCACGGGACAAAGGACTGCTCTCGGTCTTCGTGCATGATCTCCGTGATTACACCACGGACAAACATCGTACCACCGACGAGCCACCTTACGGCGGTGGCGCCGGGATGGTTATGAAGCCGGAGCCGATATTCGCGGCCGCCGAGCATGTCAAAAACGAATACTGGACCGAACAGAGCAAGATCATCCTGACTTCGCCGCAGGGCGAGGTGTTCACACAGGCCAGGGCCGCCGAACTGTCCCAGTGCCCGCACCTGGTTTTCATCTGCGGCCACTACGAAGGCGTGGACGAGCGAGTCAGGGAGCATCTCGTTGCGGAGGAACTGTCTATCGGGGATTACGTACTAACCGGTGGTGAGTTGCCGGCGCTCGTAATCCTCGATGCCGTGATAAGGCTGATGCCCGGGGTCCTCGGAGACGAGCAGTCGGCGCTCGAAGAGTCCTTCTCGGAGGGCCTGCTGGAGTACCCGCAATATACCCGGCCGGCCGATTTCCGGGGCTGGACGATACCGGAGGTGCTTCTGTCCGGTCACCACGCCGAGATTGCGAAATGGCGCAGGCGGGAGTCGCTCAGGCGCACCCTTGCCCGTCGCCCTGACCTGCTGGCGGAGGCGACTCTGTCGGAGTCGGATCGGCGTCTTCTCAGCGAACTGCAGGAGTCGGATAACTCAGAAGAGAGGGAATAGCGGTGGGGTGCGGTACGGTCCGTATCCCCTCCGAACGAAAGGCAAGCCATGACAACTATCATCCAGGAAATCGAGAAAGAACAGCTGAAGGCCGAGAAGCCGGATTTCAACATCGGCGACACGGTCAAGGTACATGTCCGCGTGGTCGAGGGCGGCAAGGAGCGCATCCAGGTATTCGAAGGCATCGTCATCGCCAAGCGCCACGACGCCGTCCGCGAGAGCTTCACCGCCCGCAAGATATCGCACGGCATCGGGGTCGAGCGCACTTTCCTCGTAAACAGCCCCAAGGTCGCGCGAATCGAGGTTGCCAGACGGGGCGCAGTCCGGCGCGCCAAGCTCTTCTATCTGCGTGACAAGGTTGGCAAAGCCACCCGAATCAAGGAAGCAGACAAACCCAGGAAATGAATGGCGTAACAGAGTGGCTCGCGAACATGCCGATCGAGTACGTTCTCGCGATCATCGGCGTCCTGTTCGTAATACGTCTGGTACTGCGCAGATACCGGTCGCCGGCTGCCAGGTCCGCGGCGGAGTTTGCCGAATCGGCCCTGCTTGCCGTCGCGCTCGTGTTTCTGCTCATCCGGCCGTTCATCGTGCAGGCGTTCTTCATCCCGTCCGGCTCGATGGAGCCGACCCTTAGAGAACGGGATCACATCCTCGTCAACAAGTTCGTCTACCGTTTTACCGAGCCGAAGCGCGGCGACATCGTCGTCTTCAAGTGCCCGCCGACGGCGGGCCCGGTGGAGGTGGACTACATCAAGCGGCTGATAGGCCGTCCAGGCGACGTCATTGAGGTCAAGGAAGGTGTTGCCTATCGAAACGGCAAGCCCCTTGATGAGCCCTATCTGCTGGAGCCGAACGACATCAGATACGATATGCCGCCCAAGAGGGTCGAGAAAGGCACCTTCTTCGTAATGGGCGACAATCGCAACAACAGCAACGACAGCCACGAGTGGGGCCTGCTCGATAGGAACCGGGTGCTCGGTAAGGCGATAGTGACCTTCTGGCCGATCCCCAGGGCTCGCCTGCTTCGCTGACGCTTCTTGATGCGCGGGGATGACGATGACCGAGTGGCTCGCAAATGTCAGTACGGGATATGTGATTGCGGCCATAGCGATACTGCTCGTCGCCCGGCTCATCCTGGAGAGGTACAAATCCCCCATCGGCAAATCTATGGCCGAGGTGGTCGAGTCGGCCATGATTGCCATCGCGCTGGTCTTCCTCCTCATTCGGCCGTTCGTCGTTCAGGCGTTCTTCATCCCCAGCCCCTCGATGAGCCCTACTCTTATGGAGGGCGATCACATACTGGTCAACAAGCTGATATACCGTTTCCGAGAGCCCAGAGCCGGTGAGATAATCGTGTTCAGAGCGCCTCCGGAGGCCTCGAACGACGGTGTCGAGAAGGACTTCATCAAGCGGCTGGTGGCAGTGCCGGGCGACGTGATCGAGGTCCGCGATGGTCAGCTCTATCGCAACGACGTCCCCGCAAGCGAGCCGTATCTCGAGGAGAAGATGGGGTATTCCCTCAAGCCGACTCGCATAGCGGAGGGCCGCCTTTACGTTCTGGGCGACAACCGTAACGACAGCCGCGACAGCCACTGGTGGGGGCAGTTGGAACGGAAGCGTGTCATCGGAAAGGCGATGTTCCGCTTCTGGCCTCCCAGGCGTTTCGGCTCTATCCAGTGACGAGGTGCTCTGATGGCCGGGACCGCATCCGATCACGCCGATCTCTGGGTCTGGGAGAGGGCTGCGCGAGAGCGGGGACACCGTACCGTCGCCGGTATTGACGAGGCCGGTCGAGGCCCGCTCGCCGGCCCGGTGGTTGCCGCGGCGGTGATATTGCCGCCCGACTGCGATCTGAAGGGAGTCTGCGACTCCAAGCAGCTCACCGCCTCTGCCCGCGAGGAGTGCCTCGACCGGATCAGGAGCACGGCGCTCCACATCGGCGTCGGCATCGTGAGCCACGAGGTCATTGACCGGATCAACATCCTTCAGGCGACCTGGGAGGCGATGCGAGCCGCCGTCCGGGACCTGGGAGTCATTCCCGACCTCTGCCTGATTGACGGCAGCCCTATCCGCGGATTCGGCCACGCGCACCAATGCATTGTCGGCGGCGACCGCGCGAGCATCAGCATCGCCGCCGCCTCGATCGTTGCCAAGGTCACTCGGGACGCCATCATGCTGGAGTATGACGGGACCTATCCCGAGTACGGCTTCGCGCGCCACAAGGGCTACCCGACGCCCTGGCACATGGACCGCCTGAGGGAGCACGGCGCCTGCCCGATCCATCGGAGGTCGTTCGCTCCCGTCGCGAGAACGATGGGGACGCTGTGGTGACGCTGAGGTCGGTTCTTGGGCGGCACGGAGAAGATCGCGCGGCTCGACATCTGGAGTCGCTCGGCTACGAGGTTCTCGAACGCAACTATCACTGCCGACAGGGCGAGATAGACATCGTGGCCAGGGAGGGCGGCGACCTCGCGTTCATCGAGGTCAAATCGCGCCGGAGCGATGCTGACGGCGCGGCCTCCGAGTCGGTCACGCGCCGCAAGAGGGGCAGGATCGTCAAGGCTGCGCTGGCGTACCTGAGCGAGCGGTCGCTGGGCGAAGTCGGCTGTCGGTTCGACGTGGCCGAGGTCTATTTCATCAACGGCAAGCCGGTGACCGTCGAGGTAATCAAGGGCGCGTTCTCCGCCGATGACGGCGGTTGAGCGCGCGGAGCGCATCTATGAGCTGGCATTTCGACGAAGGCAAGGAACGTATTCCCGACGAGGAAGATACCTACGGCGTCAACGACCAGAACGAGCACGACTACGAGGTCTGGATGCCCTTCGAGGATGCCGCGCGCCGTCGGAGGAAGCGTATTCGGTTCTTCGCAGTGATCGTTGTCGTCGCGTTCGCCCTTGCATTCGCGCTGGTGGAGTTCCGCACGCTGTTCGGTTGGTGACCCCTACTTCCCCAATTCGGACGCATAGGGCGCTGTGAGCGGGTCTCCGATGACGATGTCCCGCCAGTAGATGCAGCGCGACGCCATGTAGAAGCTCTCAGCAAGATTGTAGCCGGACACGTAGCGGTCGAACAGTATCGAGGGGATCGCCACCGCCGTCAGCGTCGGCTCGTTGCAGTACCCCTTGACGCCGGTCACGCCTGACTTGATCAGGTCTCCGATCAGCGACTGCCCCTCGTCGGTCTGCACGAACGTTCGGGCGCTCGTGGACACGGCCGTCTCCGCTATAGAGCCGGGCAGGAACTGGTTGCCGCGGTACTTGGCAAGGTCGAACTTGCCGTCGTTGCTTCCCCAGGAGCAGTAGCCCATCAGGTTCTTTCGCCTGCCCACGAAGTCCTCGGTGGTCTCGAGCATCGAGACGAATCCCTTTCCCTTCAACACCTCATGGGCCTTGCGCATGTCCTCGTTGAACTCCTTGTATCCGGCCCTCGTTTGGTTGGTG
Organism: Armatimonadota bacterium; assembly: GCA_017993055.1. Taxonomy (NCBI): domain Bacteria; kingdom Bacillati; phylum Armatimonadota; species Armatimonadota bacterium. The sequence goes on along the minus strand of JAGONM010000045.1, from coordinate 4,136 downwards.
GCGATATCGAAGAGGAAGACCTGCTTCTCAGGCTTGGCGGCGAGGGCCCGATCCACGAGGGCCTTCGCGTCTTCCTTCGTGTAGCCGTCCAGCCTGGTCACCAGGTACAACCCGTACTTCTCGTGCGAGAAATGGTCGGCCTGGCCGAAATACGGGTTCTTGAGGGGTCCCTTGTTGGTGCGAGGGTCCAGCCCGGCTTCCATGCTCGCGAGCAGACTGTCCACTGCGAATCCGTTGCTGAGCGCGAACGGAACGCCCTTCGTCAGCACTATGTAGTCTATCTTCAGGTCGCCTTTGTCGAGGCGCTCCTTCACCGGCTTCTGAATGAGCTCGTATTCGCGGGTATCAATGCGTTCCTTGTCCGGACATTCGATGCGAAGGACGAACTTCTCGGCGATCCCGCGCTTCTGCGCATAGTACTCCCCCACCTCTTTCGAGGTCTCGCTCTTCTCGTTGATGACCACGAGCACGTTCGAGGGGCCGGGGGTCTTCTCCGCGGGCGGGTTGTTTGCCTTGGTACACGAGGCGGCGGCCAGGATCACTAACAGCAGGATAGCCGGCTTCTTCATTGTTGACCTTTCGACTCGGGGATGTCACATAATGTACTACGAACTCGCGGAGGCATCGGTTCCATCCGCCGCTCCCGATGCCTGCAGTTCATGCACCATGCAGGGAGTTGACCCGGCGGCCTGGAGATCGCGGGCCCACGCGAGGATGTAGGGGTCGTGCGTCATCAGCAGAGCCTGCGTCTTCTCCGACAACTCCGCGAGCATGCCGAGTATCCTGTCCAGCCTCTCGCGGTCGCAGTTCACGAACGGGTCGTCGAGAATCAGCGGGAGCGGCCTTCCGGACGACAGAAGTTCTCCGCACGCGAGCCTCAGCGCGAAGTAGAGCTGATCCAGGGTCCCCGCGCTGAGAAGTGAGGGTGACACGCCGCTGCGCTCCACGCAGTCCAGGCTGATCTGCCAGTCCGCGCTGATGTTGACCTCGCAGTACCGCCCGCCGGTGACGGCCTTCAGGCAGTCGGCCGCCCGCCCCCGTAGAGTCGGCAGGTATCGTGTGGAGACGTCCTGAGTCACGACCTCCAAAGCGGATATCGCCTCGCCGTATGCCTTGTGAAGGAACTCCAGGTCCTTCTTGCGGCTCTGGACATACTCCAGTTCACCTTCCAGCGCCGCCAGGTCCCGCGAGTTGCGGTTCTCGGCCTCCAGTTCGCCGGTGATCTGATTCAGGCGCGCCTCGTCCACCGGGAGTCTACTCTGGAGCCCCTGGAACTCCGTGCGCCAACCCTCGGCCTCTTCGGTCGTCGGCGAGTAGTCCGGGAACTCCTCCTCTATCTGCCGCCTCACCCCCGAAAGCTCGCGGGCCAGCTCCGACTCCTGGGTCTCCCAGTCCTCGATAGTGCGCGAGTTGAGAGAGGCCTTCAGCGTGATCTCATACTCGTGCGCCCGCGCCGCCAGCGCCCGATATGCCTTTAGCCTGGCCCACGCTCTGGTCGTGTTGGGGCACTTCATGTAGCTGAGGATGTTGGACTGCTCCGCCTCGACCTGGGTCAGGTCTCGCTGTGCCGATTCAGCCATCTGCTCGAGCTGCCTGCCGGCGCCGACACTGCCGGAGGCGCGCAGTTGCGCAAACCGAATCACGAGCCCCGCGGACGGGATCAGCAGCAGAAGCAGCCTGTAGTCAACTGATAGACCGAGCGCCACCCCTGCCAGGCCAAGCACCGCGCCGCCGTAGAGCCACAGCGCCGTCCGAACGCCCGGCGCGCCGGGCGAGTCCCTGTCTGCCTTCTGCAGCTCCCAGAGCCTTCCCTCGAGTTCGGCTCGCCTGCTCTCCAGCTTCGACAGGTTGTCCGCGATTTCGTCCGCCTTTCCGATCAGGTCAGCATAGTGCTCGAGCTCTTTGTGAACCTGCTTCAACTCGGCCGAAAGCTCCCTGATCCGCTTGAGACTTCCGAAGACCTCCACATGCAGTTTGTCCAGTTCCGAAGCTCGCTGACTCAAGTCCGTCCACCGCCGCAGGCGCTCGATCAACCCGCTTAGCGTAGCCATCCTCTCGGAGTCGGTCTCGATCCGACGACTGAGTGCTTCCTGTTCGGTCAGGAGGTTCGCGATAGTCTCTCGTGACCCGCGTACCTGCGCGATCTCCGCGGCAAGGGCCTGCAGTCGCGCGCAGATCTCGTCGTACTCTCTCGGCTTTGCGGGCCGAGCCTTCCCGATTATGCTCTTCTGCCGGTCCTTCAGTTTCTTGAGGGCGTCTCCCGCCGATGTCCGCTCGGTGCCGGTCACGACGCGCTGGATCTCATTGCCGATCGCCGCAAGGCCGGCGTTGTTCAGCCTCCCGATCTCCGACTGGCGGACCGAGATCGTGTTTTCGAACACCGATCTCTGCGAGATGCCAAGATGCTCCGCCACCGCCGACGCCACGGCGTCCTTGTCGGAAATCACGTCCGACGGCTCGCCGCCCGCAGTGACGGCGCCCAGGCTGCACGATGCCTCGGAGAGCCCGCGTGACAGCCGGTAGGTCCTGTCGCCGTTGCGGTACGTCAGGACCGCCGAACAGGGCCCTCCGTCCCAGTGCTCGAGGTTCTGGCCGCGTTCCCGGCCGAACAGCGCGGCGCATACGGCCTCGTGCACGGTGGACTTGCCGGATTCGTTCGGCCCCCATATCAGGTTCATTCCGGGGCAGAACTCGAAGCGAGCCTCCACGAACCGTCTGAAGTTTTCGAGCCTCAGTTCGATCAGTTGCATGGCCTCTATCCGTCGGAGAGCGCGGAGAGCCCGAGGTCCAGCGCCCGTCTCAGCAGTCGCGTCGTGTCAGTGTCGGCGGAAGCCTCGATCCGGTCGAGCAGGTGCTTGCAGAAACGCCCCCTGATGCTGTTGTCGAGGCACAGGTCAGGAGCGCCGGAAAGCGCTGACGAGTCAACCTCCATGTGCGCTACCGACTCCCGGAAGCGCGCGGGTATCTCCTCGATGGAAGCGAGCAGGTCCTGGATCGGCGCGCCGGTCAGCTTGAGACTGAGCAGCGCGTCCGCATCGCACAGCCGGCGGACGGCCTCGTCGAGCCCGGCCTGCGTCTCGAACGAGGTGCAGTCGAGTTCCGCCGCGCGCATCGTCCGGCGGTTGACCTTGACCGGCTCGACCGCAGCCTTGCCGTCCTCCGCGATCTCTCCGAAGACGATGTGCCGGTCATCGGTCTCCGGGCCGTCGAAGCCGAGTCCCTCGAAGCTGCCCGGATAGCACGCCGTAACGCCGTCCGACGCGACCGTGTTCAGGCGGTGGTAGTGCCCGAGCGCGACATAGGCGGCCCCGCAGCTTTCAAGTTCAGCGAGTGAGAACGGGTGATACCGCTCCAACTGCACCCCGAAGCTCTCGAGCGATGCGTGAAGCAGCAGTATGCAGGGGGCGTCCTTCGGCAGTTCGATCCGGTCGAACGCTCTGCGCTCCGACTGCGACCGATCGAATGCCGACCCGGCCACCGCGACCCCGAGGTCGTCCAGGACGACGTGCTCGCACTCAGGTTCGAGGAAGATGCGCAGTCCCGGCGCGTCGAGCCTGTGCCAGAAGCTGTTACTGGTGCAGAAATCGTGGTTTCCCGGGATCGCGAAGACCCGCTTTCCGGCTTCCAGGAGCCTGCCGATCCCGGCCGTCACCGCCTCGACGTCAGTCGGATCGGGGTCCGGGCGGTCGAAGAGGTCGCCCGAGACGAGGAAGAGGTCAACATCCCGCTCCAGCGCCAGGTCCACCACTCGCGTGAGTGTCTGCCTCTGGTCGCGCCGCCGCTCCTCCGCGAGCGCAGGCGGAAGGAACCCGAACGGGCGGCTGAGGTGGGAATCGGCGATGTGGACGAACTTCACGCTTGCCAAGGATGCCCCTCCTTTGCCTGGGAAATGCCGGAGTGCGGTGATGGAGCGTCGGGTCGCGTGATGCGTGTGACTGCATTATATGCCTGCAACCCGGGGATGTCAAACGCTCATCCCGGTTGCCCCCGCCGCCGTCGGCGTTCTTGTCGGCGTCGTTCCCCCCGCCCCCAGTGGCGTTCTGGTTGCTGCTACCGCCGCCTCCGCCGGATGAACCGCCGGAGCCCTTGCCCCCGCCGTCCTCCGCGTCGAAGAAGGCCCGCCATTCGTCAGACCT
>JAGONM010000044.1 GCA_017993055.1 Armatimonadota bacterium | reverse complement strand
ACCTGGTCGTGTTCGATGGAGTCACGCCGCCTGCAAGCCTCCCGCAGGGCGGATACCTGCTGATCGACACGGCATGCTCTCAGGGGCCGGCGCAGGCCGGCGAAATGCTCCAGCGCCCCTCGATCGTGGACTACGCGCGGGATCATCCGGTGAGCCGGTACGTCGACTTCGGGAACGTGCAGGTCGCGGAGGCGCATCGTCTCTCACCCACGAACTGGGCGACGACACTGGTGGAGAGCGCGGGTGGGGTGCTCGCCGTCGCCGGATCGAAGGGCGGCCGGAACTTCGTCCAGCTCTCGTTCAGCCTGCTCGACAGCGACTTCCCGCTCAGAGTCGGCTTCCCGATATTCGTGACGAACTGCCTCGACTGGCTGGTGCCGGCTCAGGCCTCGAACGCGGGTGAGAGCATCCGAACGGGCCAACCGATGTACATAGACGTGCCGACGAACGTGTCGGAGATCGAGGTCACCGACCCGACAGGACGGAAGCAGGCGATCAAGGTCACGCAGACACCGGTCATCTACGACGACACGGAGCGCGCGGGTGTCTACCACGTGACCGGCAAGGGCATCAAGCGTGAGTTCGCGTGTAATCTGGCTTCGATGCAGGAGTCAGCGACGGAACCGAAGGAGGCCTTCTCGGTCGGCGGCAAGAAGTTCGCGTCTACCGGAAAGCCGGTTCAGACGAACCGGGAGTTCTATTGGCCGCTGGTGCTGCTCGCGCTGGGGCTCCTGACGTTCGAGTGGTATGCGTATCACAGGCGGATATGATCCAGTTCACCAAGCCGTTGTGGCTGCTGACTCTGATACCGCTGGGGTACTTCACGTACCGGATGGCGGCGCACAGCCTGGCCGACCTGTCGAGCTTCAGGTCGAGGCTCGCGCTCGTCCTGCGATCGCTCATCATCTTCATGCTCGTCTTCGCACTCGCCGGCGCGCGGACGGTCCAGAACGTCTCCCAGCGGTGCGTGGTGTTTGTGATGGACGTCTCGGACAGCGTGCCGAAGGAGAAGCAGTTGGCGGCGCTCGGATACGTCAACCGCGCGCTGAAGCAACTCAAGAGCGAGAACCTGGTCGGCGTGATCGCTTTCGGCGCCGATGCGTCGGTCGAACTGGCGCCTACGAACATCCCGAAGGTTGACAAGATCTACTCGATCCCCTCGACGGGCAACACCGACATCTCTCAGGCGCTGGGCCTCGCGCTCGCACTCTTCCCGGAGAAGTGCGCGAAGAAGATCGTGCTCCTCTCCGACGGGAACGAGACCCGCGGGAAGGCAATCGAGCAGGCGATGCTGATCAACTCAAACGACGTGTCGGTAGACGTGGTGCCGCTCGCCAATGAACTCCCGCACGAGGTTCTGCTCGACAAGATGGTGTGTCCGAGCGGCGTGAAGGTCGGCGAACCTTTCGACCTCAAGGCGGTGGCGATTGCCAAGGAAGCGGTCGCGGCACAGATTCGCCTCCTGCGGAACGGCGTCCCGGTCGGCGTCAAGGGCGTGCAGCTCACGAAAGGAAAGAGCGTCCTCACGTTCCAGCAGTCCATTGACAAGCCGGGGAGCTACGAGTTCGAGGCGATCCTGGAGTGCGGGAAGGACACCCGGATGCAGAACAACACCGCGCTCGCGTACTCTATGGTCAAAGGCAAGCCGAAGGTGCTCTACGTGGAGGGCGTACCGGGCCAGGCGAAGTACCTCGCCGAGGCGCTAAAGCGGTCCGACATCGAAGTCGAGGCGCGCGACCGATCGGGGATCCCGAGCACGCTCGCCCACCTCAGGGGCTACGACATGGTGGTGCTCTCCGACGTCCCGGCGTTCGGAATGTCGGCCGAGCAGATGCTGCTCATCGAGTCGGGAGTGAAGGACCTGGGGGTCGGATTTACGATGATCGGCGGCGAGGACGGTTTCGGCGCGGGCGGCTACTTCGACACGCCGGTCGAGAAGGCGCTGCCGGTTGACACGTCGGTGCGCAAGACCAAGGTGCTCCCGTCGCTGTCGGTGGTCGTGGTGATGGACAAGTCCGGTTCGATGGGCGCGTCCGAGGGCGGAATGACGAAGATGCAACTCGCGAACGACGGCGCGGCGGCGGTGGTGAAACTCCTCCAGCCGATAGACTACGTGGGTGTGATCGTCTGCCACACGAGCCCAGTCACGGCGGTCAAACTCCAGTCGGCGAAGGAGAAGGGGCCGATATACGAGCAGATCTCCACGATCCGCGCGGAGGGCGGAGGGATCGCGGTCTTCCCTTCGATGCGGATGGCGTACGATATGATCCGAAGCAGCCGGACTCGGCAGAAGCACATCATTCTGCTGGCAGACGGCGCTGACTGCGACGACCAGGAAGGGGCGGTGCCGCTGGCCAAGCAGATGGCGGGCGAGAAGATCACAGTGACGGCGGTTGCGATCGGTGACGGCCCGCACGTGCCGTTCCTCAAGAACGTCGCGGCGGCGGGGCGAGGCAACTTCTACCTCACGCTGAGGGCGTCGGACCTGAAGGCGATCTTCACTAAGGACGTCATGACGGTCTCGAAGTCCCTGATCGTCGAGGAGCCGTTCGTCCCGACTATGGACCCGTCGAGCCCGGAACTGTCCGGCATCACGGCGGTCCCCGCGCTGCTCGGGTACGTGACGACGAGCCCCAAGCCGACGGCGCGCGTCTCGATGATCTCGAAGCACAAGGACCCTATCCTGGCGACCTGGCAGTACGGGCTCGGGAAGTCGGCGGCGTTCACCTCCGACTGCAAGGCACGCTGGTCGTCACACTGGGTCAGTTGGCCGGACTACGGCAGATTCTGGGCCCAGGTGCTCCGCTCGACGATGCGAAAGAACCCGCCGACCGATTTCCAGACGGTGGTTGAGGTGGAGAACGGGGTCGGCAGCGTGACCATTGACGCGGTTGACGACAAGGGCAACTTCCTGAATCAGCTCGACTTCAAGGGCTCGGTCGTCGGTCCGAGCATGAAGGGCAAGCAACTCGCCATCGAGCAGACCGGCCCGGGACGCTACGAGGCGGCCTTCGACGCGCGCGAAGTCGGCAGCTACGTCGTCAATGTGGTGAGACGCGACCAGGATCAGACCTCGCCGGACGTGAACGTCGTCACGATCCCCTACCCGCCCGAGTACAAGGACATCGCGCCGAACACCGCGCTCCTCAGGCAGATCGCGTCTGAGACGCGCGGGAGGTTCGATCCTGAGCCGTCGGAGGTGTTCACCCAAGAGTTCCGTCGGTCGCGGGCATACAACGACCTCTGGCGGCTGCTCGTAATACTGGCCGCGGTGCTGCTCCCGCTCGACGTGGCGGTAAGGCGGATCACGATCACGTCTCAGCAGTTCATGGAGGAGTACGACAGGGCGCGCGAGTTCATCCGGGCGCTCCGCATCAGGCGCAGGGCCGGACCGGCCGCGGAGCAGGGGCCTGAGATCGTATCGAGCCTGCTGCGCGCAAAGAGGGAACGGGAACCGGTCAAGAAGGTGCACATCGAGACCGAGGCGATCGCGCCCGGATCCCAGCCTCGGCAACCATCCGAGCCCGGACAGAGGCCGGCACAGGCATCCCCGTCCGAGCCGAAGCCAGCATCCGAGGACGCCACCCTCTCGTCCCGTCTACTCGATGCGAAACGGAAGAGGAAGCGCGACTAGAGACGGTCGTTCGAACCACCGTCAGAGGCGCGCTCAGGGCCATGCGGCGGCATCCGAAGAACAAGACATGCCGACGGTCCCGAGTGCGCCGATAGACGACGGTACGCGTCGGAAGCGCCCTATCGCTTCCTCCTGCGGACCAACAGAGCCGGCAGACCCATCGCCAGGGCGCAGAGCGAAGACGGCTCCGGGACTACATCAGTGCGCAGGTTGTCTATGCAGTAGATTTTCGGATCGGCAGGCCAGTGTGATGCCGGATTCCACATCTGTATGGTCAGCTTGTGCAGACCGGGGTAGGCCGCCCCCAGCGGAATCTCGATGCCGGTGGTGACTGCGGTGTGGCCCCAGTCCGAGCCCTGACCTCCGGGCCAGCCGTTGTTCTGCCACGTGCCGACTATGTTGACATCGTCAACAATGAAACGCAACGGAACGACGTCTATGCCGGTGTCCTGGCAGTCGAAGATGAGCTTCGTGGCACCGGTGAGATTGACGCCGGTCTGGGAGATCTGGGCGTAGGCTCCGGCGGTGACGGTCCCTGTGCCCCTGTGGAGCACGAAACTCCTGAGCCCTTCGGAGGCCCAACTCGTGGTGTAGTAGGCGCTGTACTTGCCGTCAGGGTCTGCGATGCCGGCCGTCCAGGCGGCATCGGTCTCGAAACTCGCGTTGGCGATTGCATCCGCTCTAGCCGGACCGGCCAGGCTCAGCAGAGCGACGAGCGCCAGCAAGACGGCTATGGTTGCTCTCATCATCTACATTCCTCCTTTCGCCGACACCACATCTTTGCAGTCGGTCTGCCAGCGTCGAGATGTGTATGTTGGCAAGCGCATGGCATATTACGGCTGAGTTGCAAGATTCATGCCAAACCGGCGGTCGGCACAAACAAACTCAACCATATCGCCTTAGGAGGCGACCGCGGCGGGAAGAGCGGCCAACAACGAGGGTGACTGGAGGGGCTCGGCAGGGCAACGGTGAACCTGAGAGAGGGGACCATGGGTGACATCTTAGACACCGAACTGATGCGAAGCACGCTGAGGCTGGCGACGCCGCTGGTGCTCGCCGCGCTGGGAGGCGTCCTCTCCGAGCGGTCGGGCGTCGTCAACATCGCGCTCGAGGGGATGATGCTCGTGGGCGCGTTCTTCGGGATGCTCGGCTCGATGCTGACCGGCAACCCGTGGGTCGGCGTGCTCCTCGGCATGGCGGCAGGCGGACTCCTGGGACTAACTCACGCACTGCTCACCCAGAAGATGCGGCTGAACCACATCGTGAGCGGCGTGGCGCTCAACATCCTCGCGCTCGGGCTGACGACCTACATCCTGCGCTACGTGATGAAGAGCGTCGGCGGGTCGCCGTCGGTCAACGGTATGCCGGAGTGGCGCATCCCCCTCGTCGGCCCGATACTGAGCAACCAGAATGCGCTCTTCTACCTCGCGATCATGCTGATCGTCGGTCTGAACTTCGTCTTGTTCGCCACTCCACTCGGACTGCGCATCCGATCAGCGGGCGAGAATCCCGAGGCGGCGCAGAGCGTGGGCATCAGGGTCACCCTGGTCAGGTACTCGGCAGTCACCTGCAGCGGAATCCTCGGCGGCCTGGCGGGGGTCTACCTCTCGCTCGGACAGCTCAACATGTTCACGGAGGGCATGTCGGGCGGCCGGGGGTTTATCGCGCTGGCGGCCGTCATTTTCGGCAGGTGGACGCCATACGGCGCGGCGGGTGCAGCTCTCTTCTTCGGGTTCTTCGATGCGCTCCAGATGCGGCTTCAGGGGCAGGCGATCGGCGGGATCGTCATTCCTTCGGAGTTCATGCTGATGCTCCCCTACCTGCTGACTATCATCGCGCTGGCGGGATTCGCCGGAAAGTCGCGAGCGCCCGCCGCTCTCGGACAGAGCGAATGACGGAAGACCTGCGCGGAGCCCTGAGTTCGGCATTCGGCTTCGACTCCTTCCGCCCCGGTCAGGAGGAGGCGATCAAGCACCTGCTGGCGGCGAGGCACGCGTTGGTCGTGATGCCGACCGGCGCGGGGAAGTCGTTGATCTACCAGCTGGCCTCTCTGCAACTACCCGGAACGACGCTGGTGATCTCACCGCTGATATCACTCATGCGCGACCAGGTGACCGGCCTCAACAAGAAGGGCATCCACTCCACTCTCATCAACAGCACGGTCGCCCCCGACAAGCAGGTTCAGAGAACGCGAAACATGGAGGCCGGGCGGTATCGGCTGGTCTACGTTGCCCCCGAGCGGCTGAGAAGCACGCAGTTCATGGAGGCGCTGGCGCGGACTCAGATATCCCTGCTGGCGGTGGACGAGGCTCACTGCATCTCTCACTGGGGGCACGATTTCCGGCCCGACTACCTACAGATCGGGGCCGCCCGTGCCCGGATCGGCAATCCCACCACGGCCGCTCTGACTGCGACGGCCACTCCGGCGGTGCAGGCCGATATCGTCAGAGCGCTGGGACTGCAACCCTGCGAGAAGATCATCACCGGCTTCAACCGCCCCAACCTGACCTTCGTCGTCCGCTATGCGGCCGACGAGGAAGCCAAGCTGAGAGTGCTTCACAGCCTACTGTCCGAGCGCAAGAACGGATCGCTGATCGTCTACACGGGCACGCGCCGCGAGACCGAGGAACTGGCGGACTTCATGACTTCGGCGGCGGGGACCGAGGCGCGTCCGTATCACGGAGGAATGGAGTCGGACGCCCGGACCGAGGTGCAGACGGATTTCATGGCGGGGCGGCTAAGGACGGTGGCGGCCACGAACGCCTTCGGGATGGGGATTGACCGCGCGGATGTGCGGATGGTGATCCACCACACGGTGCCGGGAGCGCTTGAAGCGTACTATCAGGAAGCCGGACGGGCAGGCCGGGACGGGGAACCCGCGAAGGCGGCCCTGATCTACTCTCCCAAAGACCGCGCCCTCCACGAGTGGTTCATCAGCCAGGACTCGCCGGGCTGGGACGAGCTTTGGGTGGTCTACGGAGCGGCGGCCGCCGCCGCGAGACCCGAGGGCTGGCTCGCGCAGGAGGACATATCTCTCAGGACGGGTCTGCGCGACGTGAAGGTGAAACTGGCACTCGCGCAGTTGGAGTCGGCAGGGATGATCCAGCGGCTCGGCGATTCGGGAACGCGGATGCTGCTTCGGTGCAACCCGTGGGACGAGAAGGCTCTCAGTGAAGTGGATCAAGCGGCGGCCGAGCACAGAGAGCACAGGCTGGATCAGTTGTCGCGGATGGTCTCATACGCGGAGTCGGGATCGTGCAGGCGCCGAATACTGTTGGCGCATTTCGGCGATCGGGAGCCTGCAGACGCACCGTCCTGCTGCGACAACTGCATCGGGAAGCAGGCGACCGTCTATGACTACGACGATCCGACCGATGAGGGCCACACGATCGCACTGATCATTCTGGACGCACTCGACCGGGCGTCGCGGGACCTCGGCCGGTCGAAGCTCGCGCAGGTGCTGGCCGGGTCGCGCGCAGCCGACATCCTGCAGTTCGGCCACAACCTCAATCCGAACTACGGCAAGCTGTCCGGGATACCCCAGTCGGTCATAAGGAATCTCGCGGACGAGTTGATCTCGGAGGGGTATATCCGGATGATCGGCGGCACGCTTCCTGTGCTGAAGTTGACTCCGCTCGGGATGACGGCGCTCAGGGAACGCCGGCCGATCAGCCTCGCCCTGCCCGAGAGGCCGTTGAGACCGGAGGGAGACGCGCATCGTTCTGTAGCAAGCTACCTCTCCCGGGCACATCCCAAACCGCTTGCGGGGCCGTGGGAAGTCGGCTGGGCGCTCGGATTCCACAGCGGGTTCAGCGGGGACCAGTGGGCGCGGAGCAAGATCGGCGAGCTAGCATACCGCCTGAAGTACCGTCAGGATCGCTCGGCGCTGCAACCGCTGGTCGAACTAATACTGTCTCTCATGGCCGAACATCGGGAACTGGCGGATGCCGACGTGATCACACCAGCACCTCCGTCGTCGGCCAAGGAGTTCGATCACGTGCGCTCGCTTGCCGACGCGCTCGGGGCGAGACTCGGGATTCCCGTTCGCAGCGCGATCTCCCGGACTAGAGAGACCGAACCGCAGAAGGAGATGCGATCGCTCGCCCAGAAGAAGGCTAACGTGGCGGGGGCGTTCGACGCCGCCGATGACGTCAAGGACAAGCGGGTCCTCGTGCTTGACGATTTCTACGACTCCGGGGCGACCCTGGAGGAGATAAGCCGGGCGCTTCGCCGCGCCGGCGCACAGCGCATCGCGGTTCTGACCCTGACAAGAACGATACACACGGACGCGTGACCTGCGCAATCTACAGGACAGGGGCGAAGCATCGGCTTCCGATGGCCGATATGTCTAAGTCGTCAGCAGCCAATGCTTCGCCCTCACGGATACGGTTGCGAATGAACGGAAACGACGATGAATGAAGTCTACTGGCTCGCGCTCAGCACCGTTTCGGGCATAGGCGGGAGGACCGCCAAGCGGCTGATCGAACGGTTCGGCTCGATTCCCGCGGCGTTCGACGCCGAAGAAGAAGAGCTGTCACTGATACCTCGCATGACGACGGAAATGATCGCAGGCATGCGGAACGCGCCCCTGGAGCAGTTGGAGGACGAACTGTGCGACCTGAGGAGCGAGGGCATCCGACTACTCACATGGGACTCGGACGACTACCCGGCGAACCTGCGCAAGGCCGACGACGCGCCGCCGATTCTCTTCGTGATGGGCACGCTGACCGGCGACGACGAGCGGGCGGTCGCGATCATCGGCACACGCGAGCCTTCGGACGAGTCCATCGCGCTCGCGAGCAGGCTTGCACGCGAGTTCACGGGATGCGGGTTCACGGTAGTAAGCGGACTCGCGCTCGGCGTTGACGCCGCGGCCCACGAGGGCGCGCTGGACGCGGGCGGGCGGACTCTGGCGGTCTTCGGCTCGGGTATTCGGCACATTCACCCCCGAAGCAACGAGATGCTGGCCGAGCGAATCCTGGAGTCGGGAGCGCTCCTCTCCGAGCTGCACCCGAATACGCCGGTGCAGGGTCGCAACCTGATGGCGCGCGACCGGATCATCAGCGGCCTCAGCCTCGGCGTGATCGTGGTCGAGGCGGGCATCAAGAGCGGAAGTTTGGACACGGCCGCGAAGGCGAAGAAGCAGGGAAGGCTCGTGATGGCGGTCCCGGGCAGCCCCGGGACCGATGAACTGATCTCCGGCGGGGCGGTCCGGCTCGACCATGGTGCGAACATCGCGGACCTCTGCGAGCAGATCGAGAACTGCCCCGGCGGTGATCCAGTGGATCAACTCGGCCTTTGGTAGCATAGATCCCATGGGACGTATAGGACACATAGGACCAATGTGCGACTCGGATAGACAGCCGACAGGCGGGCGACCGAAGAACCTCGAGATGCAGCACGTCCACTGTCACCGGTGCCACAGGCACCTCTGCGCGGCTCCGATCGGCACGGACGTCTACTGCCCGAAGTGCAACGCCTGGACCCCGGTCGAACGAGTGGAACTGCCGACGCAGGTCGGCGACTTGTTCGAGGACAAGCAGAGATGACCCCGAAGGAACGAATGCTGAAGACGATGAGACACGGCGCGGCCGACAGAGTGCCGGTCGCGCCGGACATGTCGAACATGATCCCCGCGCGCCTGACCGGGAAGCCGTTCTGGGACATCTACCTCTACCAGGACCCGCCGCTCTGGGTGGCCTACATTGACGCCGTGAAGCATTTCGGCTTCGACGGGTTCCTCGACTACCAGGTCCACATCGCGTTCGCCGACGAGATTCAGCCGCCCGATCCACGTTGGCACAATGTCATCGTCGAGCGCACGCACGAGCACATCGTGACCCGGGCCTTCTTCGAGGAGGACGGGAAGCGGACGTGGTGTCCGCACACGACGGTATACCAGAGGGCGAATCCGCCGAGCGGTGGAGTCCACTTCAGTAAGCTCGGCCTGCCCGAGGCACCCGACCGATGGGAGCCGATCGAGGGGGTCAAGCAGTGGCCTCAGGGCGAGGAGCTGTTCGCCACGGCCTACGAGATGCTCGGCGACGCGGGCGTGGTCGGCATCACCTGCGGCACGAGCGTCGTCGTCGGGAACGAGGACGGCATCTACGAGTACGCAGACAACCGCGAGGCCGTCCGCGAGCGGTCGAGGTTGATCCTCGAGGCGTCGAAGCGGCGCTTCGAGAACATCCGCAAGATGAAGGCGCGCCCGGACTACGTGAGCTGCGGCGGCTCGGGGACGCTCATCTTCCAGACCGCGGACATCTTCCGCGACGTCTCGCTGCCGATCGTGCAGGAAGTGACGCGACTCTGCAAGGAAGCCGGCATCGTGAGCCACATCCACTCCTGCGGGCCGGAGACGGCGCTCGTTAAGATATGCGCCGAAGAGACCGAACTCGACGTGATCGACCCGCTGGAGGTGCCCCCGATGGGCGACTCGAACCTCGCCGATCTGAAGACCCGGTACGGCGACCGACTGGTGCTGAAGGGCAACCTCCACACGACTGAGGTGATGCTCCACGGTTCGTACGACGACGTGATCCGCGCATCGAGGCAGGCGATCGAAGATGCGGCCGAAGGGGGATCGTTCATACTCTCCACCGGCGACCAGTGCGGGCGCGACACGCCTGACCGGAACATCGAGGCGATGATCCAAGCGGTCAACGAGTACGGTAGATACTGATGGCAAGGGCAACGCCGGTCAGTCATGCATCTCTGGCGATCAATGTGGAGAAGACCGTGCGGCGGGAGGAGTACCTGGACTACATGACATTCCAGGCGAACGACCGCCCGCTGTTCACCGAGATCTTCGGCCCGCTGATCGGCCTCAAGGAGGAGTGGGCGGAACAGGGAGCTGCGCCCGGGGAACTCAACCTCTCGGCCTTCAGGTTCCGCGCGCCGATGAGAGGGCGACTCCCCGTCAACACCGGCTGGATCGGCGGAAACCCCGAGCAGGTCCTGGAAGAGACGGACGACTTCAGGATCACGCGCGACCGCATGGGCCGCACGATGAAGCTCTCGAAGGGCTATTCCACCCTGCCGCTCCCGCTCGACTGGCCGGTGAAGTGCATGGACGACTGGCTGCGGGTCAAGCACCACTACGAGTTCTCCGAGGAGCGGCTCGACGTGAACTGGGAGCAGGTCGCGCGCGAACACCTCCAAACCGGGCGGGCACTGATGGCGGGCATCCCCGGCGGATTCGACGAGCCGCGGCAGCTCATGGGCGAGGAAGAACTGTGCGTCGCCTTCTACACACAGCCGGAGTTGATCCACGACATCCTGCAGACGATCGGCGACACGGCGTTCAGGGTGCTCGAGCGGGTGTCGTCGGTCGTGCCGGTAGACGAGTTGAGCGTACACGAGGACCTCGCCGGAAAGAGCGGACCTCTGGTCGGGCCGAAGCAGGTCAAGGAGTTCATCAAGCCGTACTACCGGCGTATCTGGGACATGCTTCGGAACCGGGGCGCGCGGCTCTTCAGCCAGGACTCGGACGGAGACATGAACCCAGTCATCCCGGCGTTCATCGAGGCGGGAGTAAACGTGATGTATCCCATGGAGCCGGCCGCCGGGATGGACATCGTGGAGGTGCGCCGAGCATACGGCACGAAGCTGGCGTTCTGGGGCGGGATCGACAAGCACGTCATCAGGCGGGGCCCGGAGGAGATCGAAGCGGAGTTGGAGTACAAGATTCCACCGATGGTCAAAACCGGCGGATGCATACTGGGACTCGACCATCGAATCCCCAACGGTACTCCACTGGAGAACTACCGGTTCTATATCAACAAGGCGTGGAAGATCATGGATAGAGAGAACAGACAATGACACCCAGGGAACGTTTCATCACCACGCTCGAGGGCGGGCAGGTCAATGGACGAGTGCCGCACTTCGAGCTTGTGTTCTTCCTCACGATGGAAGCCTTCGGCAAGGTGCATCCGTCACAAAGGCATTACGGCCAGTGGGACCAGATGGAGGAGAAGGAGCGCCGCCTACACCGTGAGGACATGGCGAACTCGTACATCCTCATGGCCGAGCGCTTCGAGCACGACGCCATCTTCCTGCACCCGAATCCCGGGAGCTTCGATGAGATCGTCAGGCTGATAGACATAATTCGCGACAAGACGGGTGACAAGTACTTCCTGATGCTCCACGGCGACGCGACGTACGGCATCCCGAACGGCAGCCACATGGTGGATTTCAGCCTGCGGATGGCAGACGACGCCGACGGCATGAAGGCAGACGCGCAGGCGATGGTAGACGGCGCACTTCGGAACGCCGAGCGGTTCGTCGGACGCGGGTTGGACGGGTTCGCCCTCTGCGCGGACTACTGCCTCAACACCGGACCCTTTATGAGCCCGAGCCAGTTCGCCCAGTTCGTGACCCCATACCTGACGAGACTGACCAGAGGCTACCGCGACATGGGATTCTACGTCATCAAGCACACCGACGGAAACATCATGCCGATCATTGACCAGCTCGTGGAGAGCAATCCACACGCGCTGCACTCGATTGACCCTCAGGCGGGCGTAGATATCGCCGAGGTGAAGCGGCTATACGGCGACCGTGTCTGCCTGATCGGAAACGTGAACTGCGGGAAGCTCGACACGGGCACGGACGAGGAAGTGATCGAGTCGGCCCGCTACGCCCTCAAGAGCGGGATGCCCGGCGGCGGATACGTCTTCTCTACGAGCAACTGCATCTACACAGGAATGAGGCTGGCGCGATACGAGTTGATGCTCGACGTCTGGCGCAGGGAGGGGAACTACGCATAGCTCGCAACCGGAGTCGTCTATTGGCCTCCCGCGGTCTCCCGGATGTCGAGATCGCGCAGGTTCTCGAAGACCTTCCTGATCGCCATGCCCACCAGCCGGGCGACGGACCTATCGTTCGGCGCGCGCAGGGGGTCGGTCATCCCGAAGTGCGTGTCGCAGTGCCTCTGCGCTACCGGGAAATCGCCCGGATCATAGGATACCGGACCGGAGTGCGGGCATTCCCACGGGCAGCCTCTGCCGTATGCGTTTCGCGCCTGGAATACGGTCATCGCGGGCAGCGTGAACCGCTGCCAGATGCCCACCGGAACGCCTTCGGCCTGGACGGCGGCCATGACCGCGTCCCTGAACATGGTCTCGGAGCCTGAGTACCCGCAGGCCGACGGATCAACCCGGAGAGTGTAGTTGTACCAGTTGTGCAGGCGGCCTTCGGGCTCCACCGGAAGGATCAACCCGGGAATCCCCGAGAGCTCCTCTGCGAGGGCGTGAGCATTGCGCCGCTGCACCTCCAGATAGCGATCGAGCCTGGTGAGCTGAGCCCGGCCGAAGGCGGCCGTGAGATCGTTGTTGCGGTACATCCATCCCAGCGCATAGGCATGGTAGTCCCGGTCCTCGGACGGCGTACGAGCCTCTCCGAACGACCACACCATCTTGGCGCGTTCATAGACCTCTTCATCGTCCGTGACCAGCATCCCGCCCTCGCCGGAGCAGAGGCACTTGTTCTGGTTGAAGCTGAACGCCGCACAGTCACCCCAGAGGCCTACTCTGCGCCCTTTGAACTTCGCGCCGTGCGCCTGGCAGGCGTCTTCGATGACTCTGAGCCCGTGCCGGTCGGCGATCCGCGCAACCCCGTCCATGTTCACCGGCAGGCCGTGTAGGTGAACGACGAGCACGGCTCTGGTGCGCTCGGTCACCGCCGCCTCGAGCCTGTCGAGATCAATGTTCATCGTGTCGTAGTCAATGTCCACGAACACGGGTATGCAGTTGTGATGCAGCACGCAGGTGGCGCTCGAGGACCACGAGTAAGCCGGCACGATGACCTCGTCGCCCGCGCCGCATCCGCAGGCTGCGACGGCCATGTGGAGCGCGGCGGTGCCGCTGTTCGTGGTGATCGCGAACCGATTGCCGTTCCAAGCGGCGAACTCCCGCTCGAAGGCGGTGCAGTTCGGGCCGAAGGCATGGCTTCCGGAGTCGAGAGAGGCGAGGACGTACTCGCGATCTATGCGCTCGATCGGCGGCCAGCCTCTGATCGCGCCCTCGGGGATCGTCCTCTCGCCCCCGTTGATCGCCAACCTCGTTCTGTCGCTCAATACAGACTCCTCCTGCGGATGGTTCGAACCGCACGGTCGCCCCACCAGGATGCGTCACAGTCGGGATGATGCTGCAACAAGAAGCCCTGCAGGCGGCGGAGTCAGTGCGTCGCCATGCAGGGCCGGGTCCGGCCTTCGACCGCGTCATCAGTCATAGAGGAAATAGTCGGCGCTTCCAGCGCTGTTGGTAATATTGACCTGGCCGGTGCCGTCCAGATTCATAGCATACAACTCCGAGTTCCCCTCCCAGTTGTTCATGAAGACGATTCTCTGCCCGTCGGGGGTGAACACCGGGGTGTACGAATCCTCTGCGCCACTGGTCAGTTGCTGAACATTGCTGCCGTCGGCGTCCATGATGAAGATATGGGAGACGCCCCCATTACGGTCTGAAGCGAAAGTGATCCGGGTGCCCTCGGGACTGAAGCAAGGTGAGCAGTCCCGAGCGGGGTCGTTGGTCAGATTGACGGGATCGGTCCCGTCCGCATCCATGACGTATATCTCGTCGTTACCGTCTCGACTCGTGCCGAATGCGATCTTCGTTCCATCGCTGTTGAACGTCGGCGAGGCATCCCAGACTGCCTCGTCAGTCAGCATGGTTTGGTTTCCGCCGTCCGCGTCCATGATGAAGATCTTGACGGACAGAAAGCTGGCCTGCCTTGTGAAGACGATCTTCAAGCCGTCAGGACTCATGCAGGGACTGCAGTCTGAATCCGGATCGGTGGTCAGCCTCGTCGCGATCCCTCCCAGGATGCTCATCTTGTAGACCTCCCAGTTACCGTCGCGGTTGCTCGTGAACAGCACCTGGGTTCGATCCGGAGTGATCCTGCCGTAACTATCGACGCTGTTGTTGAACGTGAGCCTCGTCAGTCCCGTGCCGTCTTCGTGCATCGCGTAGATCTCCGGGTTGCCCGCGATCTGCTTTGTGAAGACGACGGCGCGGTTGGCATCAAGGGTGATGCCGCCGCCACCGCCGCCACATCCGGCAACGGCAACTGTAAGCACCAGACAGCGAGCGAAGCCAGACAAGTACCGCGTGTGTTCAGGCATATCGTTCCTCCTCAGCAGTGGTTGGTTGCTGCTAAGATCATCATTTCGACAGGCGGCTCGATAATCCTGCCGAACCGGGAAGGTGCAGGAGCTTCGGCCCACCACGGATCAGATTGAGACGAAGCCGGAGTGGTGCTATAATGCCAGCGAGTGATCTCGGCCCGTGTCACGGGCGACCGGTGGACGGATGGAGGCACAAATGCTGCTCAGAGTCATGATCGCCGTCGGCTGCATCGGGCTGACGGCCGCATGTGGGATCCCGGCGGCGGCGAAGTCGGAAACGAGATGGAAGATCGGCGAGCCGATCGTCACCTACTGGGCCGGGCCGGGCAGCGGGGACTTCATGGCCCTGGACGACCGGGCGGCCGCACAGCTCGCCGCCGGCGGATGGAACCTCGGGTGGGCAAGCAAGCCCGAGGACCTGGATGTCTACCACCGTCACGGCCTGCGAGCCATGCTGGTGGTCGGGACGCCCAACATTGATGATCCGGATAAGGCAAAGGCGCTCGATGCGCTGATCGAGAGGGTGAAGGACCATCCGTCGCTGTACGCCTACTACGTCACGGACGAACCCGGAGCGGGCTCATTCGCGGGACTGGGGAAGCTCGTCGCTTTCCTGCGTCAGCGAGACCCGGCCCACCTCCCATTCATCAACCTGTATCCCACCTACGCCAATGCGGCGCAACTCGGCGTCAGCGACGACGCCGCGGAGCGCGCCAAGGTCGGATATCCCACCAACTTCGCCGGGATCGGGACCGACAACGGCACTGTACTCCGCTACCGAGAGCACCTCCGGCAGTTCGTCGATACGGTCAAACCCGACCTCATCAGTTACGACCACTATCATTTCCTGAAGAACGGGGACGGCGCGCAGTACTTCCTGAACATCGCGATGATCCGTCAGGCAGCGATGGAGGCCGGGAAGCCGTTCATGAACATCATCCAGACGTGCGACTCACCCGCCGAAGGTTGGCGCGGCCCGAACGAGAACGAACTGCGGTGGCTGACATACACGTCGCTCGCCTACGGGGCACAGGCCATCGCCCACTTCCGCTACGATATCGGGCTATGGGAGAACCCCAAGGACCCCACTACTCCACTGCCGCTCTACTGGGCCCTCTGCCGGATCAACCGCGACTTCACCGCGATCGCGAGGAAGCTCCAGCCGTTGAAGTCGCTGGGCGCATACCACTGCGGGACACTGCCCCTCGGCGGTCAACCGCCGCCGAAGGGAGCCCCCTTCCTGCCGTCCCCGGCCTCGCAGGAGATTCTGATCGGATACTTCGGCCGATCCGCCCGACGCGCTACACACGCAGTCGTGGTCAACCTGGACTACCGGAAACCTGCCAGCACGACCATCGCCGCGCCCGGCCCGATGGATGTCTTCGATGCCCCGACCGAATCGTGGTCCGGCAACTCGGGAGGCGCGAGACTTCATCTCGATCTTCCACCGGGCGGCGGGGCGCTGGTTCGCCTGCGAAGGTAGCGGGAAGGGCGGCGATGCCCGCTCACGTGTTCGGGACGGTTGACGGCGCGCGCAATCGCTGAGCGGGAACTCCCACATCGGGCGAGACGCACGGCTACTCCCCTTCGACCAGAGTATCCTTGTCGCGAACGCCCTGCCAGAAGGGCCAGTCGTCGGTGCGGAACGGCGACGCCGGCAGTCCGGCCTTGTTGATAAGGTTGCAGTCCGGGTTCATCTCCCAGGCGTAGCGAACGGCGACCGGAGATGTGATGCTCTCGCTTCGCACGAGAACGGTCCGGCCGTCTATCAGAGCCTGCGCCGGAACGAACTCGCGGTCGGCCCCCGCGATCACGAACCCTTTCAGCGCTCCTCCTCCGCGGACTGCCAGACCGCCGCCGATGGACCTGAAATGCAGCCGAACGGCACCACCCTCGACGGTCATGTAGGTGTAGATCGGGCCGTCGGCGACGACGTTGATTCCATAGACCTTAGCCTTCGCCTGAAGTGCGAACCTGCGGGCGACCTCCTGCTTGTTCGTGAAATGAACATTCTTCGGATCGCCGATGTCTATGTCCACCACCAAACCGGTGTTCCGCAACTTCGTCGTCATGAGCATTGACTCCCTCAGCTCCTCCCAATGCTCGTTCGGGTCCTTCGAGACCCAGTTCGCCATCTGGCACAGGAAGAAGGGGAAGTCACCCAGTCCCCAGGACTTACGCCAGTCCTGAATCATGGCGGGCATGAGAACGCGATACTCGAGCGCGCGTCCGCGGTTCGCCTTGCCTCCGGCCCAGAGCACGCCGCGCATCCCATACGGAATGAGCGGGTGGATCATGGCATTGTAGATCGAGGCCGGACGCGCCTGATGGCCTTCGAGGGTCCGCATCTTCGGCGCGGGCTTGCCAGCAGCCCTGGCCTCTTCCGCAGCCTTCAGCGCGGCCTCGTGCTCGGCGGGGAAGGCCGCCTTGCGCTCCTCCCAGAGCCTGAAGTACGGGGCCGCCTCAACGGGATGCGCCTGCAGCGCTTCGAGCCGCATGAACGACTCCATGTTGCTGCCGCCCCAAGCGCTGAGGATGATGCCGACCGGCACTTTGAGCGTGTCATGAATCTCGCGCGCGAAGAAGTATCCCGTGGCGGTGAACTTCCCCACCGTCTCCGGGCTGCAGACCTCCCACTTCCCAACGGTATCCGTCTGCGGCTCGGGGCGCGCCTGCAACTCCACGGTATAGTTGCGAATCTGCGAATAGTCCTTCGCGCCGGCGATCTCCTTTTCGGCGTTGTCGCACTGCTTGACCGACATCACCATGTTCGACTGGCCCGCGCAGAGCCAGACCTCGCCGACGAGGATGTTGCGCACCTTGATCTCGTTCCTGCCTCTCACCGTCATCTCGAGCGGCCCTCCGGCCTTGATCGGCGGCAGCTTGACCTGCCAGCGTCCGTCGGCCTTGGCGACCGTAGAGACTGAATGTTCGGCGATCGACACCGTGACGCGCTCGCCGGGCGATGCGGTACCCCAGATCGGCACAGGGATGTCGCGCTGGAGCATCATGTTGTCGCTGATCAGCGCGGGGAGCTTGACATCAGCCTCAGCGGACGTCCAGAAGACTGCCACCAGTGCAAACGCAGCGAACCCGATGCTTGCGGCTCTTCTCATGGCTATCCCTCCAGATCATGCGCGACAAGACTGTGTGCGCGCAATAGAGTCTTCCGCCGCGCGGGGTAGCATTCCTGCAACGAGTGGGGGTGCTCGGACGGTGATGTCACTCTGATGGAAGGCGAGTCATCGGACCAGTAGGGAGGACTCGGCGCGCGATTCCGCAGGACGGAGTCTCGAAACACGAACTGATCCCCGTCACGATGAGACGATCGCCGGGTTGCCAGCCGGTCGGGTTGCAGATCACGCGCACGCCGATGTTGGCCTCCGCGCCGGTGGACGTGCAGTCACGCAGATTCGATCCGTCGTCTACATAGAGGTAGTCCGAGCCGATCTGAGTCACCTTGCCCCAGGTTCTTATCAGCAGCCCGATGTTGTTCAGGCCCTCAGACCCCTTCACTCCAGACGTGTACGGGCCGACCGGTCCGCCCCCGAGACAGCGGTTGGCCACCGCCAGGGGCCGCGCAATCTCGCCGGATCGCTCGAGCATCACGCTCGACGCGAGCAACCTGCGTTCCCCCTCGAGCGACGACATCTCACCCCTGACCGTGACCACGTCCCCCTCGGCAACCACCGCCCCGGAGACGACGCGCAGGCCGGAGTACCGCGCAGGCGACTGGATATAGAAAGACCCGGGGAACACGGCCGTGACGATCCAACCGTAGACCGAGGCACCAACGGCGTCGGGTAGGTACTTGGGGTTGTAGCGCCTGTCGGGACCCAGCAGTTCCTCGAGAATGAAATCGGTGGTCTCGGCGGTTATGACGCTGTGACCGACTGCACTACTCTGGTTGATCGTTCTGGCGAACTTCGACACGCCGCTCCTGATGTCGAGGGCGGATTGCGTCGGGATGAAAGTCGCGATGAAGTGCTCGTCGAGTTCGAAGCTGTCGGTGCGGATATTGCCCGGCGCGAAGTTGCTGCCGATCGAACCGGGGGCGACGTCCATCGGCTGGGCGGGATACGCCTGGGTGCAGAGCTTGATCCTGCCGAATATCGTCGAGAGATACGTGCGGGCGGTGTACATCGTGTCTCCAGCGTTGTGCGGCGGCGGCAAGAGGCTGCCGTTCGCGACGGCTACGTTCCGGCACTTGTGGGGGTATCCGTCGCCGTTCAGAGCGTTCAGTCCTGCGTAGAACCAATCGTGAGCGGCAGATGAGCCGGTCCAACTAGTCGCCGATGGGAGCGCGCCGAGCGCGCAGCCGCTGTTCTGGTAGCTTCGAACGCTCGTATAGAGCATCGAGAGCGCGGCATCGCAGCCGAGCAGAGGGGTCAGGGAAGGATCGTTCCCGAAAAGCACGATCTCCTGCAGGGAGATCGGCCCGTTCGCTCCCTGCTGCGGGGAATCGCCCGACACGAAGAGACGCACCAGCCCATCGGACCATCCGCCGTTCTGCTCGTCGCGGGCGAGAGCGTACCGCGAGACTACTCCGCCCATGCTGAGTCCGAGAACGTCCACCTTAGCGTTTGTCAGCCCTCCCCAATTCGCCGCGATCTGGACGGCGGAACTGACGAGATTCGCATTGGCGGTGATCGCTCCCCCGCCGTCGCCGAAGTCGAGGAACCAGACGCTGCGCCCCGCGGCACGCGCGATGTCCACGCCGCCCCACGCGTTCAGCATCTCATAGACCTCAAGCGGAGACGTGCTGTTCTGCGGGTCGAAGCCCTCGACCACGATGACTGGATCTGAGTAGGCACCGTCGTACGCAGGGAACAGCTGCATCGAGCCGGCCGGCACGGTGCGCTCGACCAGCACGAGGTTCGTGCCGTCCAGAATCCCCGTGGTCGCGGTGGCGCCTGGGAGAGGCACGACGGCATCCTGCGCCGACGCAGGCAGGGTGAGCGTGAGAAAGAGCGTGACTATCGCGAGTAGTATCTTCATGGAGAACCCGACTCAAGTCTACTACCGCACCGGCAAACAGTCAACACAGACCAGGCGAAAACAGGCAATAGTACCGGGTCGAGTCCCGCCCGAGCGCCTGGCCGATGATCTGCCGGTAGCTGTTCATGCAAAGACCTCCGGTCTGCTCAGCGATGGGGCCAAGCTGATCTCAGCTTGTAGACCCTGAGGGACAGGACCCTCGCCGGGCCTCCCCGTGCTTCCAGCGACAACCCCGACCGCTCAGCCGTCGGGAGAAAACACGAGGTCATGCACACCTTCCCGTCGTTAGCGAAGACCTCGATGCTGGTGCGGTCAACGAGTAGCCGCAGCTTGATCCGTCCGTCAACCGGCGAGAGGTCGGCGGTCCGGCCGAGGCATGTGAGCTTCCCGTCTTCCGCGGAGTAGCCGATCGTCTCGCCGAGTGCCTTGATCTCAATCCCAGAGGCGTCCTTAATCTCGATCTCTGCGCTGATGTCGAAGAGGTCGCCGCTGATGCCCACGAGCAGATTCTTCCCAGGCTCGAGCATCTCGTTTCTGAAGGCGCACTCCGTCTCGCGCAGGGTCTCGATCTCCCGCACCGGCAGACGGCATATTCTCAGTCCCTCGGGGAACGGTTTCAGCTTCAAATCGGTCGGGAAGCTCATCTGCTGGTTGAAGGGCATTCCCGGGTACTGCCCGCCGCGCATCCACGCGCTCTGGATTCGGCGGCCGTCCGGGGCGTCGCTCCAAGTCTGGACGGCATAGAAGTTGCCGCCGAAGTCGCCGGTGTGCGGTCCGCTCTCCGGGGTGTACCGCTTGCCGTCGAATGTCCCGACGTAGTAGTCGCCGTTAGCCGCCGTCAGAATCCACTTCGTGCGACCGCCGACCTTCAGCGGGAAGAAGTCCGGACACTCATCGCGACCGGGGAACTCGATATCCTGGGTCCTGGTCCAGGACTTCGCATCCTTCGACTCGAGGAGCGCGAACGAGTTGCCGTCCAGGTAGAGGACCATGATCCACTTCCGGCCGTACCGTATGACTTTCGGGTCGCGGTTCGATCCCTGGATGTGAGGCACGACGGGGTTGCCGGGGTACTTCATCCACGTGTCTCCGCCGTCGTTGCTGTACGCGATACACTGGGTGAACGGCTGACCCTTAGACTCCTCCGACGTTCCGCCGGCAGCGGTGTAGAAGGCGATAAGCGGCTTCTCCTTGCCGGTCCCGAAGCCGGATGTGTTGTCCCAGTCAACCACCGCGCTGCCGGAGAAGATAGTGCCCAGGCGGTCGGGGAGGATCGCGTGCTCAACCTGCGCCCAATGCACCAGGTCGCGGCTCACGGCGTGGCCCCAAGTCATATTTCCCCAATCGGTGCCGGACGGGTTGTGCTGGAAGAAGAGGTGGTATCGGCCCGCGTAGTAGACCAAGCCGTTCGGATCGTTAAGCCAGTTGGCCTTAGCGGTGAAATGGAACTGCGGACGGTACTTCTCGGAATAGAGCCTATCGGTCATTTCCGGGGCAACCTTTCCGTCGCTCAGAGCAATCACATAGCGGGCGTGACTCAGAGGCGTCCACGCCGGATCGAAAACCGGCGCAGATGCAGCGTCACTGCGGGCTGCGGACAGAAATCCGGCGAGCATGGCGATGGCAGCGAATCCAGCTCTCGTGTCGAACCTCCCCAGACTGCGATGGACCGCTGCGCTTCTCGGACGCGCTCGGCTGATGAAGGATACCACGGAGGGCGAGCAGCCTGCAAGGTGTCTGGCTGCCCGTCACCAGAGCAGATGAGTGGGGATTGACGAGCACTGCGGTTCTTCGCGGGGAGGTCAGGCAAACATGGCGCCCCCGACAGGACTCGAACCTGTGCTTCGGGCTCCGGAGGCCCGCACTCTATCCGCTGAGCTACGGGGGCACGCGAGATCATGGTATCAGATCGCGCAGGAAGTGTCAACGGGCGAGAGTTATCAATTATCAGTTGTCAGTCATCAGTCACGGTATGTCGTGGCTGCTCAGGTTCTTGAGACGGCGCTCGAACTCGCTCCGGACGAGCATCACCCTCCGGCCGCATTTCAGGCACTTCATGCCGATGTCCGCGCCGATACGCGTAACCTGCCATTCGAAGCTTCCGCACGGATGAGGCTTTCTCATGGTGGCGATATCACCGATCTTGACCGGAATGGGAGCCACTTACGATCTCCTTCGCTGATACTGGCCGGCACGGTCGCTACAGGACTATTGACCCGGCGCGAAGGCGGTCCACCAGCGCCTGCATGTCATTCGGCACGGGAGCGGTGAACTCCATCGGCGCGCCGGTGCGCGGGTGATCGAAGCTGAGCCGGAACGCGTGAAGCGCCTGCCCATGCAACTCACCGATCAGCCGGTTGATCTCCCGTACGAACTCCCCGCAGCCGGACTCCAGCCGCCGATTGCCTGAGTAGACGGGATCGCCGACGACAGGATGCTTTGCGTAGGCGCAGTGGACGCGCACCTGATGCGTGCGCCCCGTCTGGAGTCTCGCCTCGACAAGAGCGATCGTGCCGAACCGCTCGGCCACGTGCAGTTCGGTGACGGCCACTCGCGACCTGTGCGCCGCAGACTCGATAACCGCCATCTTCTTCCGGTCCGACGGGTGGCGTCCGATCGAGGCGTCTACGACGGCGTCCGTCCATTTGGGATCGCCCCAAACGAGAACGACGTACCGCCGCTCGGCCCTTCGCGACTGAATCTGCTTCTGCAGGCTCTGGTACGATGGGTCGCTCTTGGCTACCACCATAACGCCCGAGGTATCCTTGTCGAGCCTGTGAACGATCCCCGGACGCTCGACGCCGCCGACCGACGCCAGGCCCTTGCAGTGGGCAAGGAGGGCGTTCACGAGCGTTCCATCCCTCGAACCGGGAGCCGGATGCACGACCATGCCTTTCGGCTTGTTGATGACGATGAGTTCTTCGTCCTCGTAGACGATGTCCAGCGGAATATCCTGCGGTTGAGCGTGTGCCGGTTTCGGCGCAGGCACGGAGTAAGCGATGACATCGCCCGACCTCACCTTGTATGATGCCTTCTCGGGCGAGCCGTTGACGGTCACGCGCCCTTCCTCTATCAGTCTCTGAAAAGTCGAGCGGGTGATCTCCGGCGCTCTACCCACGAGGAACGCGTCGAGGCGGCCGGAGTCGTCGGGCGATACGGTCATCTCCGGCATGGTCAGTTCCTCCGGAGGCCTCGGAAGCGGACGTAGAGGTAGGCAGTCGCGGCGGCAAACATTATGACGCTCGCAACCTGAGCCTCGGTCAGGCCGGCAAACGCGACTTCGGCAGTGACACCCTTGCGCAGGAACTCGACTAGGAAGCGATAGACCGAGTACAGCGCAACGTAACTGAAGAAGACCTGCCCGCCGAACCGCCGCCGCCTTTCGATCCAGACCAGGATGCCGAAGATCGCGAAGCTGGCGAGCATCGAGTATATCTGGGTCGGGTGGCTCGGAACCGTGAGCGCATGCGTCACAGGGTCGGTGACGAAACGCACCGCCCACGGGACGCTCGTCGGCAAGCCGTAGCAGCATCCGTTGAGGAAGCACCCGATCCGCGCGATTCCGTAGCCGAGCGCAAGCCCGGGAGAGAAGAGATCTGCAACATCCGGGAACGAGAGCCCTTTGCGGCGAGAATATAGCCATCCCGCCAGCAGCCCGCCCGCGAACCCACCGTGGAAGGAGAGGCCGCGGAGACCCCCCTGATCCGAGAGCATCCCACTCCAGAGCCCCCTGATCTCCGATGGGTAGCGCAGGTAGTACGGCAGCTCAAGCAGAATCGAGGTCAGGTGGGCGAGCACTATCCCCGCGAGCAGGGCATAGAGGGAGATATCAATCACCTGATCCGCGGAGATGCCGCTGCGCTTTGACGCCCTGAGCGTCCGCAAGAGCCCGACGACAAGGGCGAGCCACAGCATGAGGCCGTAAGCTCGGATCGGGATCGGGCCTATCTTGAACAGAACCGAATGCAATGCTTACCTCTCTGTGGGCTCTGGAGGAGTATCGCCATCTTCCCGGCAGGTCTGTTTCCCGGAGAGAATGAGATGCGCGGCGAACAACACTATCCCAATGGTGATTGCCGCATCGGCGACGTTGAAGACCGGCCAGACTCGCAGATCTATGAAGTCCAGGACGTACCCGAGACGCAGCCTGTCAGCGAGGTTTCCGGCAGCGCCGCCCAGTTCCAATCCAAGAGCGGTCCCGACTAGACCGCTGAACGAGCCGACCCGGCGGCTGTACGCGACGATGACGACGACGACGGCAAGCGAGACTATGGCGAGCAGCGCCGCGCCGGACTGGAAGAGGCCGAATGCGCCGCCGGTGTTGTGGACGACAGTGACATGCAACGGCCCGGCGGACACCGAATCCCCGTGCTGCATCTTCGACGACACGAACAGCTTGGAGGCCTGATCGAGTGCCGCGACGATCAGAGAGATGATGTAGATCCGCGTTGCCGTCAGCTTCACTCGATGGCGTCCTGACAGTCCACACAGTAGAGCGCCCACGGGACAGCGTTGAGCCTGCCGGACGATATCTCCCGCCCACAGCGGTCGCACTCACCGTAGGTGCCCTTCTCGATCTTCTTCAGCGCGTCTTCCACTTTGGCAAGCAGATCCCTCAGGTTGTCCCGCAACGCCAGGTCCTTGACCTTCTCGAAGGCCTCGGTCCCCATGTCGCCGGGATGGTTGTCGTAGTCCGCAAGTTCGCTCTGGCCGAATGCGGTATCACCGTCGCTGATGCGTTCCTCGATGAGCCCGGTCTCTTTCTCGAGACGATCTCGCTCACACTCAAGAGTCTTCCGGTATTTGTCCAGGTTGAGATTCCGCATTCGATTCCTCCAGAACAAAGCACCCTGGCGGCAGCACGGAGATAGTATACTCCCATCGGGGTTTTCGCGCAACGGATCTGAGGCATGGGGGTCACTCCTGCTGGAGTGTGTACATTTGTTTTGGGCTCGTGTCTCGCGGACTTGATTTTCATCACTATGCCGCCAGCGCTTCCAGGGCTTTCTGGCGGGCGCGCTTCGCCTTCTGCGCGCGCTCC